>WTJX01000417.1 GCA_011524675.1 Cytophagales bacterium | reverse complement strand
CTTCTATCCCTAACGCATAAAGAAGACACTTCGGAGTGAACTTCGTAAAGTAGAATTAAGCAATTTACAAAAATGTCATTGCCTTTTTAATAATCATCAATAGTATAAAAATAGAAAACAACATCATGACTTGCGATGCTTTAAGTTTATTTCCCGTCTTCACACCTAAAGGAGAGCAGAGTAATGAGCCTATCGCCAAGGGAATACAAAAGGAAAAATTGATATACCCAAGTGTATAGCTTCCATAAGCAAGTTTAGTATTAACAGAAATATTGAAAATGGTGATAGCAAATGAGGAAAGCATGATTACTCCCAAAGAGATGGATCGTGTGGTGGTAAGAGGTAGTTTACATCTGCCATTGAGTATTGGATTTAAGATAGTACCTCCCCCCAGCCCTGTAAGTGCTGCCATTGTACCTGATAGGACACCCGATATGATATACGTTTTAATACTAATCTGCTGCACCTTTGTATGTTGTATTGATTGCTTTAGTCGTTTTACCGAAGTATAAAGGATATATATGAGTACGGCTAAATTGATCGCATTGAAAAGCTTTGCAGAGAAAAAAGGTTGGCTTACAATCCCTATGGTCAACAGAAAGAGCAGGCATATACTAGGCACGCCAATGGTTAAGGTTTCTTTTGGGTAAAATAGTTTTTCTTTTTTGAAGAGTAATGTGGACGAAAGAGAAGAAAAAAAGATGACAAACAAAGAGTTGGCTATCACAAAGCGCCCTAAATCTTGTGCTTCGCCATAATGATAATGATGTGCTTGTGTAAGTACAAATACATATACTACACCTCCCCCTATGCCAAGCATACCTGATAAAAAACCACCAAGCATCCCTGCTAGGCATAAGGTGAGTGAGATAATAAATATTTCCAAGTTATGAATACTACTTGCTCAGTAGTTTATTATATTTTTTAGGATCGTTCAGTACAGAGATCGCTTTTATGACATTTTCATCGTGCATTAAAGCCGCTTCTGTCATTCCTTTGAAATAAAACTCTCTAGATACGATGTTTTCTTCTAGTGCGTTTACGATTTCTTTTTTGAAGATCTGAAAATCTTGCTTCTTCAACTCTTTAAACTTTTCTTCCATAGCCGTGATCTCATTATTGAGATTCATATGATGAAGAGAGTCTTTCTTGATTAGTTTTGTCAACTGTACTAAGCCTTTCTCAAAATCACTTTTATAGACAAAGTCTTTCCTTCCTACCCAACTCACAAACTCTTTGTAGTCTGCATCTGTCAAAGAAAATTTTGATGGTGAGTTTACTCTATCCTTATTCTCATAATAGAACTTAGTAGCATAATCAAATATCATATTTTGTATTTCTAGTTCTTCTAAAATAACTGATGCTTGGATAGGCTTCGTTTCGATATCTGGAGCTATGCCCCCACCGTCATAGACTACTCTACCGTTGGAAGTTTTAAATTCTGAAATCAGTGAATCTGGAATATTCCCTACTGATCCGTCTGGATTTCTATTGCTGTAATCTATGGCTTGGATACATCTACCACTTGGAATGTAATACTTGGCAGTAGTTACTTTCACTTTGGCATTGTATGCTATAGGTAAGGTAGTCTGTACTAGTCCTTTGCCATAGGTTCTCTGCCCCAACAACACTCCTCTATCATAGTCTTGTATCACTCCAGAAACAATCTCTGATGCAGATGCACTTCTATTGTTTGCAAGTACTACCAATGGGGACTCTGTGTCCACAGGTGCATCTTCGGCATTGTAAAAGACATTCCATCTTTCTAATTTCCCTTTGGTACTTACGATAAGTTTTCCTTTGGGCACAAAGATGTTTGAGATTTCTATCGCTTCCTTTAATAGACCGCCGGGGTTTCCTCTCAAGTCCAAAATAAACTTCACTGCGCCTTTTGATTTTAGGTCTAATAATGCACTTTTGATTTCGCCTGAAGCATTAGTAGTAAAGTCTTTAAGACGGATGTAACCTACGTCTTCTGACACCATACCAAAGTAAGGTACATTATCTACTTTTATTTTTTCTCTCATAAGACTTATCTCCAAGAGCTCTTCCGTTCCAAAACGCCTTACTTTGAGGTCTAGCTTTGTTTCTGCCTCTCCTTTGAGCAGTTTACTTACATCGCTCGTACTTTTTCCAGTAACTTTTTTACCATCAATCTCTACAAGTTCATCTGCTATTCTTAACCCTGCCTTGTGTGCGGGGAAGCCTTCATATGGCATCAAAATAAGGTGTTTTCCATTTCGCTGTCCTATCACTGCACCTATGCCGCCATATTGACCCGTGGACATAAAACGGTAGTCTTCGATAGCATCTTCGGGGATATAATTGGTATAAGGATCCAATGAAGCGAGCATCGCATCGATCCCTTTTTGCATAAAATCAGACGGATTGATATCGTCCACATACTCCTTATTTACTTCTGAATACACCGAAGAGAGTATTTCTAGATTTTTGGCAATTTGAAAATATTTGTCTCCTGGATTATCAAAGGAGACTAAAAAAGCAAGAGAGGAAATAAGTAATGTACTTAGGAGCGTCTTTTTTACTTTACTGTTCATAAATGTCATAAATGATTGGATTTAAATTAAGCCTATAAAACCACTGTAAGTAGTCGTCCAAAAATGCTCATGATAAAAAAACCTCTAC
>WTJX01000037.1 GCA_011524675.1 Cytophagales bacterium | reverse complement strand
TATGTAGTTTTAACTCCTTACTAAAAAAGCTAAAAGCTCATGAAAATTAAGCGTTAGTTTACCGAATATATACAAACAAACTATATCTTCAAGCTAGAGCTAGGCGGTAGAGGTACATTGTTTTTTCTTCTCCACTCTACGAGTTGGCTCAATAGCTGCTGTGTTTTTTCTTTGTTCGTTGCCGACAAATCGTGTTTTTCAGCCAAGTCTTTTTCAGTATTGTACAGCTCTACTTTACCGTCTTTTAAGAATTGGATAAGCTTCCATGCTCCCACTCGTATGATAGAGCATGGCTCATCTTTGTATTTGCTCGCAATGTGCCAAAAGATAGGTCTTTCACCCATTTTTTTGCCTTGTAGTAGCGGTACAAAGCTGTCACCATCCAATAGCTCTTTGTAGTTAGACACCTTTGCCAGTTCCAAGAAAGTAGGGAAGTAATCTACTACATGTATTGGCTCTTTGCACCTGCTTGCTTTGACGTTGTTTTTCCAATTGACAAAGCTAGGCACTCTTAGCCCTCCGTCATATACATTCCCTTTTGCTCCCCTAAGGTTCTTGTTTTTGCTCTGCATTCCATTGAAGCCATTATCTGAGGTAAAGACAATAATTGTGTTTTCTCGCAATCCAGAAGCATCTAAAAAGTCGATGATTCTTTTCACGTTGTCATCGACAGATTGTATCATACTAGCATAGCCTGCAATATTACTTTTTGCCTTAGGCGAACCTTCTCCTTGTCCTGTGGTTGGGTCTGCTTTTTTTTGTATGAAGTGCTCTACTGCCTGTTGAGTGCGTGCCACAGTAGGCCTGTGAGGAGCGTAGAAATGTAAGTTTACAAAGAAAGGCTTGTCTTTGTTGCGCTTCATGAAGTCTATGGCATCGGCAGTAAGACGGTCTGTCAACCATTCGTCCGTAGGCTTATCTTCAATAAAAGGATTTTTGAAAGGAGCTTTATATCCACCACTCTCAGAGTTGTAGCCCGTTTTATATCCTCTGGCAGGGTCTCCCCACCAGCAACCGCCTACATTTTCATGAAAACCCCTTCCCTTGGGGTAGTACTTTTGTATGGCAGGGCTTTTATGCGCTTCAAGCCATGAGAGATCACCATTAGGAGCATTTTTTAGCTTAGCAGCAAAAGGGTAGTTTTTTTCCTTTGCTGGGTACGGCCCTACAATATGCCACTTGCCCAAGTGGATCAATTGATAGCCCGCCTCATTGAGGGGCTTGGCATAGACAGGGTGTTCTTCTGTAACTGTCCAACGAGAAAATATATTGTCTTCTTTGCTGCCCTTCTCCAAGACAGGAACAGTATAGCAGTCTGTTCTAAAAGATTGTCTTCCCGTCAGGAGTGCAGCCCTAGAGGGAGAACAAGTGGGGTACATGAAGGCATTTTCAAATACCATACTTTCCTTTGCCAGTTGGTCCAAGTTTGGCGTTTCAAACCATTTGCTCCCCATAAAACCTACGTCTTGCCAGCCAAGGTCATCGGCTAAGATAAAGACAATGTTGGGTTGTTTGTCTTTTGCCGCAGGAGATGAATAATGTGCCAGCAGCATAAAAAATAAAATAGTATGAAGTTTGTTCATTTTTAAAATGTGTTCAAATGTTTAAACGGTGTACAAGTGTTTAAAATGTGTTCAAGTGTTCGTGTATTCAAGTGTTCAAGTTGTAAAAGCTTTGTGCAATGAATTATGAGCTTCGAGCATGTTAGACCATGTCTTTTTGAGTAGTAAGTCTTTAGTATAAAGTACAAAGTCGTTAGTATTGAGTACAAAGTTTATTAATCACTAAGCACTAAAAATACTTATCACTCATAATACATAATCCATCATTCAATTAATCACTAATCGTTAATCACTAATCACTGCTCCCCTCCTTAATCTTTAATCTCTAATCATTAATCTTTCTTGCCACTTTCGTGGAATAAAATCCTACCTTAACGTCTTTACGTCTCTAAGTCTTTACGCCAATACGTCTTTTGTCTAATATCTTAAAGTCTAAAAATCTTATTGTAAATAGGTAATCGTGCCATTGATGGCAAAGCAGGTCTAAGATATCGTTTTTTTAAAAACAAAACAATTTAAATGTCATAAACACAACAAATTTATTCTCTCTTAGTCTGAATGGTCTTATCTAAATAGCTCCCCCCCCCTCACGATCATTAATGGCTTTCCTACTAAGTTTTATTTCTACTTTACGATGATAGGGATTATCACCAAAACCTAACAGGTTTGCATTAAAAAAAGAGCCAGACAGTATGAATAAGAATCCATTTAAAGCATTAAACCTGTCAGGTTTTACCTCCAAGTTTAACTTCAAAAAGTAGAATTAAGTAGAGTGACTGCAAATAATTTAAAATAATGAAAAAATTTTAATACATTAGGGTTTGCTAAGAAGAACAGAGTATTGTATAATTAGCAAAGTAGCAATAATATGATAGAGAGATGAAATTAGAAACGGAGATACTTGGATTCAAGAGGCAAAGTACACACTTAAATAAAAAAGGCTAAACATACTCTAGGCATGACAAGTTTTTTTTTGAGGCGCTAAAATTCTAATGGGAAATTATAAAAGAAATAATTAAAACACCATTAATTCTACTTTACGAAGTTAAAACTAAACTTGGATTTGTTATGCGTTAGGGATAGAA
>WTJX01000668.1:1748-2651 GCA_011524675.1 Cytophagales bacterium | reverse complement strand
CCTTCCAATCCACTCAACACTACATTATTAATTTTTCATTCTTAATTATTCATTAGGTTAAAGCCACTTTCGTGGAATAAAATCCAGTCTTTTTCAGTAACTAGTAGATAGTATCTAGTACAAATGAGTCCATAGTTGATGGTCAATAGTCCATAGTCAATCATCCAATCGTAAATCGTTGTACTTTGTACCTCGTACCTTGTACTTTTCTATAAAGCTCTACTACTCCCAATCCACATTACACCTCACTTTAATCTTTGATCTTTAAACCTTAATCTTTTTCCTCTTTCGTGGAATAAAATCCAGTCTTTTTCAGTAACTAGTAGATAGTATCTAGTCGCTAGTATAGTGAGTTGATGGTCATTTGTATAAAGCTTATTAAACACAAATCTTTAACCGATAATCACTACCAAACATTCATTTTTGATTACTAGCATATCTCTTTGTCAAAAACAGTCAATAATTTATGAACAATTGACCATCGACTATGGACTGGTCTTAAAGACAAAAGACGTATTGACTTAAAGACGTATTGACGTAAGGACGGAACAATGTTTAAATTATTTTTTATTTTCCTCAAATAATCAATAATAAGGTGGTAAATTCACTTTTGGGATGGTAAAACACCTTCTTATGAATAATGTTACTTTACAAAATTGGTGCGTTTACCTTTGGGTAAAGTTATCTCTAATGCAAGCGTTACATCATAATTTTCTAAGGTAATAAAGATCAGTAAAACAAGTATAAAACAATTATAGACAAATCCATGAGTGAAGAACAATTGAAGGATTTGAAGGCGCGATTAGCAGCCTTGAGGGGGTATCTTTGACTACGATAACAAAATAAAGTGGATAGAGGAAGAAGAAAAAAAGACTACCGATGTGGGCTTTTGGGATGATCCTA
>WTJX01000668.1:0-1738 GCA_011524675.1 Cytophagales bacterium | reverse complement strand
GTATTAAAAGAAATGAAATCGACAAAGGCTTTGACAGACGACTTCGATAAGCTGAATGCTACTGTTGAAGACTTAGAGACTTTGTTTGAATTTTTTCAACTAGAAGAGGTTGAAGAAAATGAAATAAAAACTGAATACTTGAAAGCCGTAGAGATTTTGGAAAATCTCGAATTCAAAAAAATGTTGAGTGGCGAAGAGGATCAGTTGAGTGCTATGATAGAAATCAACCCTGGCGCAGGAGGTACAGAAAGTAACGACTGGGCAGATATGCTATTTCGTATGTATATCATGTGGGGTGAAAAGAATGGTTTCAAGGTAAGAGAAGTGAGTTATCAAGCTGGTGAAGTAGCTGGAATGAAGTCTGGTACTCTTGAGATTGAAGGTCAATTTGGTTATGGTTATCTGAAATCTGAAATTGGTGTTCATCGTCTTGTTCGCTTATCTCCCTTTGACTCTGGCGGTAGGAGACATACTTCATTTGCCTCTGTATTCGTTTATCCAGTGATAGATGACTCTATAGAGATAGAGATAAATAATGCAGACATTGAGTGGGACACCTTCCGCTCTGGTGGTGCTGGAGGGCAAAATGTAAACAAAGTAGAGACGGCTGTACGTCTAAAACATAAGCCTTCAGGTATCATCATTGAGTGTCAGCAAGATCGCTCTCAGCTAGCAAACAAAGAAACTGCCTTAAAAATGTTAAAGTCTAGACTTTATCAGATAGAAGTAGAAAAACGAAATGAAGCGAGAGATGAGGTTGAGTCTAACAAAAAGAAAATAGACTTTGGTTCTCAAATCAGAAATTATGTATTACATCCATACAAATTAATTAAGGATTTGCGTACAGGTCATGAGCGCAGTGATGTACAAAATGTTTTGGATGGTGATATCAATGACTATATCAAGGCTTATTTGATGAGTTCATAATCATATAAAGAAAAAAATAAATGAAGAAAAAAATAGCTATAATAGCCCATGATGGGAAGAAAGCTGAGATGGTCGGCTTTTTAAAAGACCATAAAGAAAGTTTGGAAGGTGAAGATCTTACTTCTACAGGTACTACAGGAAAGTTCATAGAGCAGTCTGGTTTGGAAGTTGACGCAAAACTCTCTGGTCCGCTAGGTGGTGATGCTCAGATTGCGGCTATGGTAGCCGAAAAACAAATAAAGGCAGTTATCTTTTTTCGTGATCCTATGGGCAAGCATCCTCATGAACCAGACGTTCAGATGTTGATGCGTCTATGCGACTTGCACAATGTAGCTTTAGCTACAAATCCTGCTACGGCAAAGCTTCTCATCAAAGGGATGAATAATGAATAGTGATATTCCAGTAAATATTACAGCCAAAGCTTTGGAGGAGGCTAAAAATATCTTTACAACAAAAAACATCCCTGCAAACTATGGTTTGCGCATTGGAGTAAAAGGTAGTACTGGCTGTGCAGGTGCAAACTTTGTCATTGGCTTTGATACGGAAGAAAAAGATGACAGTTGTTTTGTATATGATACGCTCAAAGTCATCATCAAAAAAGGACATTACCTTTATCTTGCTGGTCAGAAGGTAGATTACGTAAGTAATAACGAAGAGCAGGGCTTTGTATTTACAAAGGATAATCTTTGATATTAAAAGAGAGCTAAGTGCAAAAGATGGCTTTTAAAAAACCTCTTTTGCACTTATTCAGCGTTGTACAACATTTTAAAATCCTCATTTACAATCAGTAAACTGCGGTTTTAAACTATTG
>WTJX01000038.1 GCA_011524675.1 Cytophagales bacterium | reverse complement strand
GGCAGCTTTTTGACTTTTTGTTAATCTTGCCATTACACAAAAGTTTGAAAATTAGTTATCCCAAGGAGCTTGACCAGAAACAGTCAATCCCATACTACGAGCAGTACCAGCGACCATTTTCATTGCCGACTCTACTTTGAAGGCATTTAAGTCTGGCATTTTTGTTTCTGCTATTTCTTTTACTTGATCCCAGCTTACAGAGCCTACTTTTGTTCTATTAGGCTCACCAGAACCTTTTTTGAGTTTTGCTGCTTGTAATAACAATGCTGCTGCTGGTGGGGTTTTAATAACAAACTCAAATGATTTGTCACTATATATGGTAACAAGTACTGGCAATAACTGCCCTTGTTTATCCTGTGTTCTTGCATTGAACTGCTTACAGAAATCCATGATGTTTAGTCCCTTACTACCTAGTGCAGGTCCTACTGGTGGAGATGGATTCGCTTGTCCTCCTTTAATCTGTAACTTTAAATATCCGGTTATTTCCTTGGCCATTTTACGACTCTTTTTCTACTTGCATATAATTCAACTCAACGGGAGTATTTCTTCCAAAGATTTTTACTACCACGTTCAATTTCTTTTTATCTTCAAAGACTTCTTGTACTGTACCAGAGAACCCCTTGAAAGGACCATCCATAACAGTGATTTCTTCACCGACCATGTATGAAACGTCTGACTGTAGCTCTTCTTCTTCTACCTCGTCAACTTTTCCTAATATTCTGTTTACTTCAGACTGTCTGAGAGGAACAGGTATCTTCGGAGATCCTTTTTCTTCTGAGCCTAAAAAACCTATAACACCAGGAATACTTTTAATAATATGAAGAACCTCTCCATACTCTATATCTGCCTGTACTAGTATATATCCAGGAAAAAAGTTTCTTTCACGAATCTTCTTTTTTCCATTTCTCATTTCATATACTTTTTCCAAAGGGATCAATACTTCGGGTATATGGTCTTGGTAGTTACTTCTAGTAATTTCTGTATCAAGATAAGTTTTAATTTTCTTTTCTTGACCACTCACTACCCTTACTACGTACCATCTAAGCTCTTCCTTCGCACTCATGATGTCTTGTATATAAAATCTACTAATAAGTCAAACAACTTATCTATTCCAAATACAACAAGCGAGAATATTACCGTTGCTATTACTACAAGTGAAGCTGTACCTTGAAGGCTTTTGTAAGAAGGCCAAGTAACCTTATTTACTAGCTCTTCAAAAGACTCCTTTACGTAATCGATTAGTTTTTTCACGTTCTTATTGTCTTTGTTTTGCACGAGTGGTAGGAATCGAACCCACAGCCTACGGTTTTGGAGACCGTCGCTCTGCCAATTGAGCTACACTCGTATTAATACGTTTAGTCTTCTATATGTGAATAACTAAACACCGCCTTCCTCAAAAAAGGATTGCAAAGATAAATTATTTTAATTTAGAAAACAAATGCGTTCCTGAAACTAATCAAAAACGCATTTGTGAAATATAACTATATATTTGAATATTTATTCTATGATTTCGGTTACTTGACCAGCACATACTGTTCTACCACCTTCTCTAATTGCGAATCTCAAACCTTCTTCCATCGCAACATCATTGATTAAGTTTACTTCAATAGTAACGTTATCACCTGGCATTACCATTTCAACACCTTCTGCAAGTTTAATCTCACCTGTTACATCTGTAGTTCTGAAGTAGAACTGAGGACGATATTTGTTGAAGAATGGTGTATGACGACCACCTTCCTCTTTAGAAAGTACGTAAACCTCTGCTTTGAATTTTGTATGCGTAGATACTGTATTTGGTCTAGCTATTACTTGACCTCTTTTGATATCTGCTTTGTCAATACCTCTTAACAAAAGTCCTACGTTATCACCTGCTCTACCTTCATCTAATATCTTACGGAACATTTCCACCCCAGTAATAGTAGATTTCATATCTTCAGCACCCATACCGATGATTACTACTTCATCTCCAGTATTGATGATACCTTTTTCTACTCTACCAGTAGCAACAGTACCACGACCTGTAATTGAGAATACATCTTCAACAGGCATCAAGAAGTCTTTATCTACATCTCTTTCAGGTAATGGAATATGAGAATCTACATTGTCCATTAATTCCTCAACAGTTTTAACCCATTCTGCTTCTCCATTAAGAGCACCAAGAGCTGAACCTTTGATGATAGGACAATCTTCGAAACCGTTTTTCTCTAATTCTTCAGCAACTTCCATCTCAACAAGCTCGATCAATTCTGGATCGTCAACCATATCAGCTTTGTTCAAGAAAACAACAATATTTGGAACGTTTACCTGACGAGCAAGAAGGATATGCTCTCTAGTTTGTGGCATAGGACCATCAGTAGCAGCTACTACCAATATAGCACCGTCCATCTGAGCTGCACCAGTAATCATGTTCTTCACATAATCGGCGTGACCTGGACAGTCAACGTGTGCATAGTGTCTTTCAGAAGTTTCGTACTCAATGTGTGACGTATTAATAGTAATACCTCTTTCTTTTTCTTCAGGAGCATTATCAATAGATGAGAAATCTCTGTTTTCAGCGAGACCTTTGTCTGCTAATACTTTACTGATTGCTGCAGTTAATGTGGTTTTACCGTGGTCAACGTGACCAATGGTTCCAATATTTACGTGTGGTTT
>WTJX01000063.1 GCA_011524675.1 Cytophagales bacterium | reverse complement strand
AACCTTAATCTTTTTCCTCTTTCGTGGAATAAAATCATGTCGTTAGAAAGTTATAGGTCAAACGTTAAAGGGTATTGAGTTTAGCTCAAAACAGCGCAAAGCGCATGTCGCAAAGCGCAAGGCTTTTTCCAACTTAAACACATTTATAAACATTTAAGGAAAGGGAGGTCTTTTATTTCTCAATTCTTACGTATATTTGAAATTCGCCAACGCCAAACACATGAATCATAATACAGATCAAATCACAAGCATAGGAAACTTGACCAAAGAAGAAATACTGCATGATTTATCTTTATGTATCGAAAGTAGGGAAATGAGCCTTTTGGGAAGAAAAGAGGTATTCATGGGAAGAGCCAAATTTGGGATTTTTGGTGATGGGAAAGAGCTACCTCAAGTAGTTGCTGCGCGTTTTTTTCGTAAGGGTGATATTCGATCGGGCTACTACCGAGATCAAACCTTTATGTTTGCTACAGGGATGATGACTCCTCAACAACTTTTTGCCCAGCTCTATGCTGACCCTAGTTTAGAGAGAGAGCCTGTATCTGCTGGCAGGTTGATGACAGGGCATTTTGGTAGTCAAATGCTGGATCAGCAAGGTAATTTCAAAAACTTAACCGAAGAAAAGCATTCTACGACAGATGTATCTCCTACGGCTTCTCAAATGCCTAGAGCTTTAGGTATTGCCTATGCTTCAAAGCTTTATCGAAACATTGATTCCTTAGAAAATAAAACGCAGTTTTCGCATGGTGGTAATGAGGTATCATGGGCGATGATAGGCAATGCATCTACTTCTGAAGGGATGTTTTTTGAGAGTATCAATGCTGCGGGTGTACTGCAAGTGCCTTTGCTAGTCTCAATATGGGATGATGGCTATGGCATATCTGTCCCCTCCGAACTACAAACTACCAAAGGTGATATTTCTGCTATCTTAGCAGGCTTTCAAAAAGACGAAAAAGGAGAAGGTTTTGAAATCATAAAAGTAAATGGATGGGACTACCCTGCCTTGATCGAAGCTTACGAAAAGGCTTCAAAAATATGCCGTGAAGCACATATACCTGTAATAGTGCATGTAGATGAAGTAACCCAACCACAAGGACACTCTACTTCTGGCTCTCACGAACGATACAAACCCAAAGAACGACTGGCATGGGAAAAAGAGTATGATTGCATCGTACAAATGAAACAATGGATCATTAGCGAAGGCATTGCGAGTAGTGAAGAAGTAGAAGAAGTAGATCGACAAGCACGTAATTTGGCTAAAGAGGCACGAAAAAGAGCATGGAACGATTTTCAAGGGGAAATAAAAAGAGACCTCAAAGAAGTAGCATTTCATATCTCTGAAATGTCAAAAACTTCATCCAAAGCGACCGAATTGACCGCACTGGTAGAAGAAATGAAGTCGGTACAGTATCCTTTGAGGAGTCATGTCGTACGCCCTTCAAAACTTGCCTTGCGTATGACGCGTAACGAAAACTCTGATGCCAGACAGGCTATGTTAGCATGGCATGATGAGGAAAAACAAAAAAATCATATCCGCTACAGCTCCCTTTTACATAGCAATACAGATGAAGCCGTACTAAACATAAAAGGTACCGCTGCCGTGTATGACGAGGAAACCGTAGAAGTACCTGGACATAAATTATTACAACAGTTTTTTGATATTATACTTGCCCGTGATCCAAGGATATTTGCCTTAGGCGAAGACGTCGGAAAGATAGGTGATGTAAACCAAGGGTTCGCAGGCTTGCAGGAAAAGCATGGCGAGCTAAGGGTAACAGATACTGGCATTAGAGAGTGTACCATCATAGGGCAAGCAATTGGTGCTGCTATGAGAGGGCTAAGACCTATAGCAGAGATACAATACCTTGACTATATCATGTATGCTGTACAGATCATTACTGATGATTTGGCAACAGTGCGTTACCGCTCCTTTGGAATGCAAAAAGCACCTGTCATCATACGTACAAGAGGACATCGCCTCGAAGGGGTATGGCACTCAGGTTCGCCTACAGGCGCTATACTCAATATGGTAAGAGGTGTATATGTCTGTGTGCCTAGAAATATGACACAAGCAGCAGGAATGTACAATACCTTACTCAAAGGTGATGATCCTGCCATAGTGATAGAGTGTCTCAACGGCTACCGACTAAAAGAAAAAGTCCCTTCAAACTTAGGTGAGTTTAACCTACAGCTAGGTGTACCAGATGTTTTGAAAGAAGGAAAAGACATTACGATCGTTACCTATGGTTCTATGTGTCGCATAGTGATGGATGCCGCACAAGAATTAGAAAAAGCAGGCATTTCTTGTGAGGTAATTGACGTGCAAACGTTGATGCCTTTTGATGTAAATCACATGATAGTAACCTCACTAAAAAAAACTAACCGTGTTTTGTTTGCCGATGAAGACGTACCAGGTGGTGCTACAGCTTTCATGATGCAGCAGGTGCTAGAAAAACAAAATGGTTACTATTATTTAGACTCTAAGCCTAAGTGTATTCACTCGTGGGCGCACAGACCTGCCTACGCTGATGGTGACTACTTTAGCAAGCCCAATGCAGAGGACGTTTTTGATTATGTTTATGATATATTCCGTGAAGTAAGCCCTCAAGATTTCCCTGATATTTATTAATTTTTGACATGCATTCGGTTAATATG
>WTJX01000330.1 GCA_011524675.1 Cytophagales bacterium | reverse complement strand
GTAGAAAAAAATCTTGATGTAAGAATAGATTTCTCTGCCATCACCCTAGAAACCCTAACCCCTCCGCCCAAAGCAAGCCTACCGACAGGTAAAAACTACTACATCAGTCCTTATGTGCCATTGGAGCATAGAGATAGTGTCGAAATGAGTTTACAAGCTTTCTTAGACGAAGAAGAAGCCAAAGGAAACAAACTATTTGTAAACGTCTGTTATTCTCAAGATTTAAGCAGAGATAGTTATTTAGAAAGAGCAAAGAGCGGAAGACCTAAAGAGCTATCGCAAGAATACAAATACATTAACCTTTATTGGGTCAATATACCAGGGAGTACTTATGACGATAAACATAGTGAAGGTGATGCCAGTCAAGAGCAAAAAGACGAGGCGCTAGACATTGTATTTAAATTAATTTATAAAAGGGAAAATGTTTCTACAGCCGAGTATAAAAACATGTTTACTTTGTATGAAACTGCTTTAGAAGGCTTTAAGGAAGCGAAAAAGAGCTATAATGAAAACGATATACTCACCGTAAAATACTGTGATGTATGTGATGAAAGTGTAGAAATATTTGAGTCTAGTGAAAACGGAAGTAGCCCAATAGAAATACTAGACACATTAAAAAAGTATATAGCTGACTTAAATGTTTTAGTACACAAAGTTCAATATGTTAAAAATTATAAAGGGACATATTGCCTTAAGCTAAGCGTCACCTTAGAAGATATACAAGATGGACTTTTGTTTATATTTGATAAATATAAAGAAGAGTTTAAGGACGACAAGAGAGTACCCGAAGAGATTACCTCAAATACAATAAGTTACCCTATTTTTGAAATATCCGATCAAGCAGGAAATATAGCTCCACTTAATTGTGTGACTAATGCCAACCTTAGCAGTATTCAAACAACGGTCTGTTCGATGATGAATAATTACATCAAAAAAGGTACATTGAAATGGACATTTAGTGCATTGTATGCAGATATTTTAAGTAGAGCTAAAGCCTGTATTAAGCAATCCCAACAAGAAAAACTACTTCAAGCACTTATCAAAGCCAATGAACTGTATCCAAGTGATGATAACATACAACAAGAAATTACCATAGAAGATGCGAACGGTAAAGTATATGAGTTGGACGCTAATAACCAACTAGTAGAAGCAGCTTTGACACCTGGTCATACTTATATCAATGATGGTGAATGGACAAATTCTAAAGACAAAGATTTAGATATACGCATACGCTTAGGTTATGATACCGATGGTAATATTCAATTCAAAGCCTATGGTATCAATAACAGTAAAGATAGGCTTCATGAAGATCTACAATCAAAACAGGTTGATGTGGCAGCAGTTGCTAAAAATATTAGAGATAAAAGCAACGCTTTCTTTTCACAATATAATATCAAAGAGCTAGACCAAAGCCCAGAAGACGTAGGGCTTACGATCAATACCGATAAAGTGGACTATCCTAAAGCACAGGAAGATCAGGAGGCAGGGTTAGAAATCATTCCTATAAATACAACACCAAAAAGTGATCATTTGAATAGCAATATTGATGAAACGATAAGTACTAGCGAAACATCAACGACAGAAGAAAATACTGAAAATGTTCAAGACGTAGCAAATTATGATCTTTTTCCTGATGGTAAAGGAGTAGAAGTAAAAGAAGAACATTCTCTATATGCATTGCTTTGTAAAGCAGGTAATTTAACGGTAGAACTCATGAAAACAGGAGAGGTAAATCAAGAGGTATATGATGAGAGTGATGCTATGATAAAAGTATCGGGCTATGGTACAGGAGCCATACAAGGAGCAGTACAGGTAGTGACTGATATTACTAGTGGGTTAAAAATGGTCTGTGATATTATCTTTGACAAGGCTGTAAGAGATGAAATGATAGCAGGTATGAAGCAAATGTTAGAAACTGTAGCAGATGACCCAAAACAACTGATCCCTATGCTCAAAGAAATGTTTATAGGTACTATAACTGGTTTAAAAGAAGAGCAAGTAAAAATAATCTTTGACTCTAATGCTTATTATTCTACAAGAGGGCATTATATGGTTTTTTGTGGTATGAATTTATTAAAGAATATATTTGCAGGGAAGGCGTTTATTGATGCATTGCCAAAGTTTGTCAAAAAGTTAAGTGCTACCTCCATCAAAGGGCAGATCACCAAAGGGGTAAACAGCTTCAAAAACCTTCCTACAACCTTAAAAAACCTTCCTGCGGAGAAAGTAAGGCAGTTTTCCGAAAAATTGGGTGATATGCAAGATCAGATGAAGGAGGCGTTAGAAAGCTTTAAAAATTTGAAAAACGTAAATATGAAGAAGTATTTGATTGAAAATAAAGATTCAATTTTAATTTGGCTTAGAATGAAAAAGAAAAGGTGTCCCGAAGATTTGTTAGAAAGTGAAGGTTTCTTTGATAGACTAAAAAAACATAATTGTAATTAGAATGAGAAAGTTTTTAAAGGTGATACTATTAGTGGTTTTCATTGCTAGTGTATCAAATATAGGGTTCTGTAATGAGGGTACTACACCTGCTCCTGCTGCTTGTGATAGTTGGTTAGGAAAGTTATTTAATGCGTGTAATGAAAACCCAGAGCTTACAAAAGCTATTAAAGAAAATCCTGCCCTCATAGATTCATTTAAAAAACTTGATGATGC
>WTJX01000062.1 GCA_011524675.1 Cytophagales bacterium | reverse complement strand
CTTCAAGATGTCCTACGAAACATCTTGAAGAGTGGAGACCAGATTTCATTCCACGAAAGTGGGAAACAAAAGCAAAGCGATTTATCGTCGCTATCAACTCATTTCAAAACCTGCTTTTTTTAGGTCTGTCCAAAAGTCGGGATATGATTTGTTTACTACGCTGTCGTCTTCGATCTCTAGCTCAGTAACCAAAGCCAATGGTGCAAAAGCCATTGCCATGCGATGATCGTGGTAGGTGTTGATAAGGTTTTTCTTTGCTTGAAAACTTGGGTTTTCTATGCGTATCTCTTCGTCACCACGCACGGTACAGCCTACATCAAATTTCTTTAGCTCTTGCACTATAGCATCTATGCGGTCGGTTTCTTTGATGCGCAAACTTTCTAAGCCTAACATCTGAATGCTTATGCCTCTGACGGCACATATCACAGCAATGGTTTGTGCTATGTCTGGGCAATGTGTAAAGTCCCATGACAATGAGCTTACATGCTCTTTTTTGGTCAGTAGCACGCCATTATCTTCAAAAGTAGTTTGTACACCCAATTGATCCATAAGCTCAACGAGTACGCTATCACCTTGAAAGGAATCTTGTCTCAGTCCTATGAGCTTTATTTCTGCTTCTTCTGCAAGGGCTGCCATGCTATACCAATAGCTTGCGCCTGACCAGTCTGCTTCTATAGTGTATTCGTTGCTAATATAGGCTTGTGCAGGGACAATGATTTTTTTATGATCCCACCTTGCTTCTACCCCAAAATGTTTCATGAGGTTGAGTGTCATATCTATATAAGGACGCGAGCCTATTTTTCCTGTAAGCTCAAGGACCAATCCTTCTGGAAGGCTTGGTGCAATCATCAATAGGGCAGATATGTACTGGCTGCTTACATCTCCTCTGATGCTGAGCTTGTTTTTTCCAGAAAAATGAAATCCTTCTATCGTATGCGGAGGATATCCTTCTTGGTTGGTATAGCTTATTTCTGCTCCTAATTCTTTGAGCGCATCTACCAAGAGGGCGATGGGTCTTTCTTGCATACGTGCTGTACCTGTCATCAACTTAGGCAAGCCTTTGACTGCGGCAAAAGCAGTAAGAAAACGCATGGTGGTACCTGCATCCAATACATCCCATACTTCTGCGTCCATATCCGAAAGAAGGCGTTGCATGGTAGCGGTATCTCTTGCGTTGGCTAGTCTGTGAAGGTTAGTGTTGTTTCCTGCCAAAGCATTGATGATTAAAGCGCGATTGCTCTCACTTTTGGATGAGGCTAAGTCTATCTCGCACTTGATCTTTCCTGTATGCTTTTGAAGTTGTAATAATGCCATGGGGTGTTAGTTAATATTTTAATGTTTTAAATACAAGAAGGAAGCCTCTTGCTTGTATCAGTTCGCTTTAGCTAATACTTAAAAGCCAAAAGCTCATTAGATTCAAGACCTAGTTTACCGAAGGCTTACTTTTGCTTATAATGCTACATAATATGCTAGACTATCTGCTATCTCTTCTTTGGTGATTGGAATATTTACAATTCCTTTTCCAATAGACTCTAACAAAGTACAATTGATGGTTTTACCTTCGTTCTTCTTGTCTTGAAGGATGGTAGGTAGTACGGCATCAATGAGCCCGTCTTCTAGCGTTACTTTGCCATACACACTTAGAATGTACTGCGATATTTCGTTTAGGTCTTCTTCGCTTAGGTAGCCTCGTTGTAGAGAAATGTAAGCTTCGGTAATCATGCCTATCGCTATGGCTTCGCCATGCAATAACTTTTTACCCGGTATCGTTAAGTAATGGCTTTCTATTCCGTGTCCTATGGTGTGGCCAAAATTCAAGACCTTACGCCAGCCTTTCTCTTCAGGATCTTCTGCTACTACTTGTGCTTTGATGCCCACAGAGTGTGGCACTCTTTCACTCCAATTGATTTCTTGGTAAGCTGCGGATTTTATGTTTTGCCATTCGTCACCATCCGCAATAAGGCAATGTTTGATGATCTCTGCAAAACCCGAACGTATTTCGTTTTGTGGTAATGTTTTGAGAAAAACGCTATCAATGAGTACGGCATTTGGCTCTCTAAACAATCCTATATGATTTTTGAAGGAATGAAAATCTATGCCTAACTTCCCTCCTACACTGGCATCTACCTGCGATAGTAAAGTGGTAGGGATTTGTATGAAGTCTATTCCCCTTTTGTAGGTAGAAGCACAAAAGCCTCCCATATCTCCTATGACTCCTCCGCCAAGGTTGATAACCAAGCCTTTGCGGTCAAACTGAGCTTCGGTGAGTGCATTCCAAATATACTCACAGGTAGTAAGGGTTTTGTTTTCTTCACCACTCTGTATTTGGATGATGGTTGCCTCTGCTAGTAAGGGTTTTACTATGGGCAGGCAATGTTCGTAGGAATTTTCATCCACGATGACAGCTACCTTTGAGTAGCTATGAGCTTGCAAATATTCCTCTAGCTTGTCGGTAATCTGCTGAATGTAAATATTTTTTTCTTGAAGCACTTTGATATGATTAAAGAATGAAAGAACAAAGGTATCACCTTAATCTTAAATCTTTGCGTTTTTTTTTAGTGAGGAAAAAGGTAAAAGGTTGAAAGTTAAATGTTAAACGTTTCTGAATAAGTAGGCGGACAAAAATAATTGTGTTTTAAAAAACGAGTGATTTTAGTTCA
>WTJX01000557.1 GCA_011524675.1 Cytophagales bacterium | reverse complement strand
ATACATTACTCACACTACCATCCTTTTCGATAACAAACTTTACATAGATAGAACCTTTGTTTCCATTGTTTATGTCAATCTGAAAATAAGTAAAATTGTCATAGATATATTCCATCAAAGCTGCCGTACCACCAGGAAAAATAGCTTTTTGTTCTGCTGTAATCACAGGTGGTTCTTCAATAGGCTCTTCAATGGTCTCCACGGGTGTATCAAGAAAAATAGGCTCAACTATATTGTCCACCATGTCTTGCGGATCAAGTATAAGCGTAAGCTGTTCATTCTTTAAAAGTTCTGTATTATCCTTTTCAACGAGTGTAGGATTCATAACGGCTTGTACTGGTGGCTCAAGTGGTTCAGAAGGAGTTCTTTCTGTCAGTGGAATATCTATAAGTTCATCCTCAAAGACTTCAACAAGCTGTTGCTCGGCTACTACTACACCACTAACAAAGCTTGGAAACTCAATCATAATGGTTGCAAACATCAATGATACCAATAGCGCAGAAAAGAAAATGACATAACGATAAGAAGCTACCTCACCTTCGGCATATTTCTTTTGAGTCATTCTAAGGTAATAAGCCTGTGATGAATGTTGTACTACAGCTTTCTTTTTTACAAACAACCAATAAAGTGCAATAACGATAATAACCAGCACTATCAATATCAATACAGAATATAAAATTTCCATTTTTTGTATTTTACTAAATAGGTGAACAAACTTTTTTATTGTGAATAAGCAGATAGAACGTTAAACGCCAATCAAGCTATCATACACAAATGTAAAGAGCATGTATTAAGCCTAGATTATAGAAATGTTATATAATTCTTTTGTATTGCAGAATAGTATTACATTAGTGTTAACTAAAATAGAAGACCTTGCATAACTGAGGTGTTGTGCTTAGTTATGGTTTATCAAATGGATACCTTTACCTCATAGCGTACTGCATGTGCCTCATAGGGTGTAGGTATTTCTAATTTATCAATCATATCATGCACCACCTTTTCTGGTACTTGATATTCCCTATCACGATTTTGCTTTAGCAGCTTTTTATACGGTACTTCTACATAGTAAATGATAACACGCCCACCATATTCAGTGAAGAGCGATATCCATTTGCTTCTCATACTCGCTGTAATATTAGTCGCATTAAAGACAAAGGATTTTTTAGCACGCATATATACTTTTGCAGCCTCTTTGCCCATTTGTATGACTTGCCCATTCTTCTTTTTATCCTTTGGATCTATCTTATGCTCACGTCTTATATCGTCTAATGACAGTACAGGTAAATCTATATTTTCTTGAATGAAAGTATCTTTACCCGCTCCAGGAAGAGCAGACATCATGATGACATCAAAAGATAAGTCTTCGTATGGCACATAGTCGGGAGAACTATCTACCTTATTGAAGTACAAAAAACGACCATAATCACTTTCAAATACTCTAGCGATGCCATAACAATTATTTTCGATACACAATTCTTTGAAAAGTTCTATTCTAAACAGAACTTCTTCTTTGTCCTTACAAACTCTACCTAATACATCAGCTTGAGCAAGCAAAGCCAAAAGCTTGGTATTGACCTGCAAGCTTGCCTTGATAACTTCTTTTTGCGGATCATCTTTTTGAATAGCCCACAAAGGTAAGCCGTGCAAACGCACCAGTTTAGCGATCTGTTCCCTAATTTCAAAAGGAGTAGGTATGTCAATATATAAGATATGTCGAGCGGTAAACTCCCCTTTTTTGGCATGTTTGGGAGAGACGATCCTCTCCTTACCATCAATTACTTCGGTGGTAGTGGTAGATCTTTTTTCTACATCGTGTAGCAAAGCACTAGCTACCAGTATATGCTTATCTTGTACTTCTAGCGCTTTAAATTCCGGCAAAGCCACCAAAGCTTCTACCACCATCTGCGTATGTACAAAGACATCCCCTTCGGCATGCCACTCCTTGTCTTGTGGCACAGCCTTCATATCCTTTAACCAGCCATATGCTGCACACATCGCTTCCCAGTCGATCGGCTGACCTATCTCGTATAGAGGAAATTCCCAATTCATGATTTATCTAAATATTCATAATGATGCCAATGATGCTTTTGATAATCCATCAGTTTGGCTGCCTTCCATTCTTTAGTCCAATGCACATCCGTTTTTACATGTGACGCCCTTACCAGTTTGAACAAATTGTCAAATTCATTGGACTGCACCTCCAAATCCCCATTATTCGTTTTGTAAGCCTCCTTATTTCTAATAACAAAACCCTCAGAGCACGGAATAGTTGTTTTGGGATCATAACCACCCAATAAACCCGCTGTTTGCACACTTTCTTCCCAAGGCATCCCTATATTTTTGCTTAGCCACTGCGCCAGCAATGTATTTTCATCCAACTTCTCATCATACATGCTGCTAAGACTTACTTTGATAGGAATCTCTGGTACTACTGGGAAATCAAGCATTTGAGCATAAAACTTTACCTCTTCCCAACTAAGCCACCTATCCCCTTCCCTCACGGCAAAAACATAAAAATAAGAGTCTAACTGCGTATAAGCTATAGAATGAATACCATACATATTCTCTCCAAAAATCTCTAGCTCATTCAAGTCATTTTTTATCAATTCCCAACGCTCCCTCATAGGCTTGTCCCACGGATGTTGTGTTGGTGCTGTATGAGAA
>WTJX01000148.1 GCA_011524675.1 Cytophagales bacterium | reverse complement strand
ATAGAGTACTTGTTCTTTGTATGGAGAAATGATGCCTAAAGAAAAGTTGTTGATGTCTGGCGTAGCATCGCATAGTTGGTCCAAGTGCTTTTGGATGAGCTCAAACTCTCCCGCATTGTACAGACTTTTAGAATCCTTGGGGCTTTGCTCTTGGCATTCGCTACCAGCTGTGTCTATGAAACAAATGCTTTGATGTGCATCCGAAATGTTCCAGTTTTCTACTTCTGATGCTGCTTTAAGTTGTTTTTGATAAAAGTAAGCATTAGAGTAGCCCATAATGACCTTGTTCATACGGTATTGTACATTGAGTAGGCTTACTGCTTCGGGATAGTTCTCTATTGTTTTTTCTATCAAGGTTGTGGATAGTCCTTTTTTTGCTGCTTCCTTAGACTTGACTGTTGGCGGCAATTGAAAAGGATCACCTGCCAAGACTACTTTATCGGCTTTGAGTATAGGTATCCAGCAGGCAGGCTCTAAGGATTGCGCGGCCTCATCTATGACTACCGTCTTGAAGCGTTTATGATGGATGTATTTGTTGGTCGCTCCTACCAAGGTACAAACAATGGCATCTGCACCGTCTAAGATTTGAGCAACGACATGATCTTCTAAGCTGTGCGCGTGATGCAATAAGTCATTTGCTTCAGCTCTCAAATGCTTTCGTTGTTCACGTTCCCTTTTTCCAAAACTACGTTTGTATTTGGAAGCCATATCACGATAGTTTTCGGCTTTTTGTTTTAGCTTTTTGATGTCCTTGTAGTAATCGTGTGAGCTTACTTGTATCTCCAAAGAACAATTGATTACTTCTTCATTGATACGGGACAGATTCCCTAAACGTACGACCTTCAGCCCTTTTAGATGCAAGCGTTCAGTAAGTACGTCCGCTGCGGTATTGCTAGGGGCACAAACTAATACGGTATCGCGAGTACTATGTTTTAATCCTTCTATGGCATGTACAAGGGTTGTTGTTTTTCCTGTTCCTGGAGGACCATGTACTACGGCTATATCTTGGGCGGTAATAATCTTTTCTACGGCTTGCTTTTGTGATGCGTTTAATGGCGTATCTTTTGGAAGTGTATAGCTTTCCTTGGCAAAGCTTGCTTCTTTGTTACCAAAAAGCAACTCTCTCAGATAGGCAGTTCTGTTGCCTTTGGCTTCGCTAAGTAGTGTCAACGCCCTGTGCATTTCACTAAAGCTAGTATCGTCAAACAACAAGCGAACGCCTAGCTTGCCTCTATGAAGCCAGTCTGGCAGTTCATCACTATTAAAGTTGATACGAATCTTTGTATTGTTGACATAATGTATGACACCATGCGCTACCTTATCATCCGAAAATACTTCCACAGGCTTACCACCAGATAGAAAAGAACGATCTTTGGAGACTTCTTTGCGTTCGGCAACGATATAAGGGTAATCCCCTAAGCCATACCCTTTCTTTTCTATACGCAAAGGGTACCAGCAAACCCCTTTTTTCACTTGGTCTGTGAGGGAACTATGGGCTACAAAGTTGATGTATTGCTGTAAGTCGGCTTCTTTTTCGGTGATGAGAAGTTGTTTGAGATGCTGGATGGAGGCTTGGCTGTCAGGCATTTTTTAATTCAGTTTACGAATGAACACCAAGTATAAATAATAATTGGCAATTTACTAGAACAACAAACAAAAATTGATTAAGATTGTTGGCTAGCTGATAGCCAATGTCTTCCAAACGAAATAAATTTGATAGTTTCTAATCGTAAAAATAATTTTCACTCATTCCTGCACAGCATGGTGTCGTTAGTCCGCATACCCAATCTTATCATACTTGCCCTAGTACAATATTTTGTTGGCTTTTATCTTATCTCTATCCCCGCGCCATTTTTTAGTCAGTTAGATGTACATTACATCGTACTAGCAACCTTATGCACCACTGCTGCGGGTTATATCATCAATGACTATTATGATGTAAAGATAGATAACATCAACAAGCCAGACAGAGTGGTCATAGACAGAAAAATACATCGTAGAAATGCATTGATTTGGCACGGCTTTTTTGATGTCTCTGCTTTGGTATTTGCTGCTATGGTATCGTATCGTATGCTCTTATTAGTTGTTATTTCTATTTTTTTGCTTTGGAGCTATTCTAACCATTTTAAGCGTCTGCCTTTGATAGGCAATGTGATTGTGGCTACACTCTCTGCCCTCAGTATGTTATTGATCCCTTATCACTTCTGGCAAATCAATATTCATGTGGTTGTTTATGCTTCATTCTCCTTTTTGATGACCCTCATTAGAGAAATTGTCAAGGATATGGAAGATAGGGAAGGGGATGCTCGCTTTTATTGCAAAACGCTCCCTATAGTGGCAGGCATTAAGCGTACCCGTTTTATCATTAATATATTTGTCATTTGTTTGTTGTCTATCATGATTAACTATATGTATATGGTAAGAGGGACGAATAATTACTTGCTTGCTGTAGTCATTTTAGGATTAGGTTATTTTCTTTGGGCACTTTCTAAAGCCGATACCACTGCTGAGTTTGCGCATTTGAGTAGTTATTGTAAAACACTGATGCTGGTAGGGCTTATGAGTATGATGCTGTTTTGATAGATATAAGCAGTGGTTAGTGGTTAGAGATTAGTGATTAGCATTGAGGGAGAACGTTGAAGGTGAAATGTTTAGCCATAGTTATGGGTTATGAATGATGAGT
>WTJX01000125.1 GCA_011524675.1 Cytophagales bacterium | reverse complement strand
AGTTACTAAACTGACCTTTATGAGGTCAGTTATTAACGTAACTCCCTCCTTTTTTTCCTCTTAAAGGGAAGGGCTGACTGTTAAGAAAATAGACCTTAGTCTATTTTTAAGGAAGAGCCAGCTTGCGCGTAAGCTAGATACAGCAGGACTGAGTGTTAAGGAAACATACCTTAGTATGTTTCTAACGAAGTGCCAGTCTGCGCGTGTGCCTGTGAGAAGCCCGACCCGAAGGGAAACGCCCAAACTTCGTAAAGTAGAATAAATAAGTACCAAATAGTAAAAAACAAAAGATAAATATTGATTGATCCTTTTGTTTTTTACTATCAAGGGATTCTTACATGCTACACTTTATTCGTTAATTAAAATGCTAAATTTCTTAAGGATGGTAATCTATCGTTTAAAACACCTCCCCTATACGTACATAGAAAGCACTGCCTTCATCAGTAAAAGCAACATCTATACGCGCGAAAATATCCTTCTTAGGAAAAATTAAAAAACGCAGACCTGATCCACCAGCCACTTTAAAACCAGATAATGAGACATCTTTGACGCTAGGAGATACATTGGCAGTGGCCAAAAAAAACGCCATCCCCCATCGTTTCAGAAAAGAAAAAGGCAACATCCTATATTCTACTTGCGAAGCAATCATTGTCTTATCTCGAAAACGTCCTAAATAATATCCTCGCATCATACGGTCTCCCCCCATGAGAGAAAGCTGATTGAATGGCACGTCTCCTACGCCTACTCTGGTAAATAGTTGCGCTGCAAGTACATTCCTTTCACTTACAGAATGATAGAATCTATTATCTGCAAAAAAGTTAGTAAAGGTATAATCACTACCCCATACTTTATTAGAGTGTAAAAAAGCCCATTCACTATAAACACCATGACGAGCATTAAGTATGTTATGAATATTGTTATATATAAATCCCCAGCCAACAGATACGTTAGTAGAACCATTCAAACCAATAATCTCATCTTGATTTTCAAAACTATTTATAATATTGTTATCTAATGTAACCTTACTCAAGTTCACAAAACCAAGCTCCAAGCCCGTAAAAACAGATTCTCCGAGTCTTCTAAGAATACGTTCCTTTAAAATAAAATCAATACCATTGACAATGGCTAGTTCCTTTGGCTTTGCATGAGAACCTATACCATAATATTTTAATGGAAAACTCTTCACTTTGAATTCTCCCAACAAAAAATACTTATCATGGTCTGTGTAGATCGCATGGTCTAAGTTTAGACCATATTGATTTTTGAGCGTATAGAAAGTAAAGCCTGTGATTTCACTCAACCTGTTTTCTTTCCTTTCTTTAGCTTTATATACATACAAACCATTAATACCTAACTCTACATTTGTTTCCGGTGAAAACGATGCTGTAGGAAATAACATCACCTTTGGCTTCTCTGCACTTAACGTATCATTCAAAAGGCTATTGAAATATTTTTTAAATAGTCCCTGTCCATAGGTAGTATAGCTCATCATAAAGCAAAGAGCTATCAAAAAAGTGCTTTTCATATGATTATTATTTTGGGTTTTAGCTTTTACTCAGGTAATCTAAAAAAATTAACTTCAACAACTATAGTAGTTATAAAAACTCTTTTTTAAATCCACAAAAGACCTTAATTATAAGGTTTTCAAGAAAGCGCTTAAAACGTGCACAAGTTAGCATAAGGCTTTATAAAACACCAACATTAGATGAAATTATTACAAGAATACTACGATTATTTTCAGAAATTCTTTTCTCGAATTGATTTATAAGCACCTATACCTGCAACAAAAAATAAAGATATTGTGCTAGCATAAACTTGAGATTGGCATATCCAGACAATAGTTTGTTCTTTCTTGATATACAAAAAAAACATATAGCTGACAATCAACACGATAAACCCATATAAGCTGTATTGTGTCTTTCCTATCCTTACAAAATAATTTTCTACCATATGAATGGCTTTGATGATCAGTGCCGCAAGGCTAATGTAAACGCATAATGAAGAGTATAATATATAGCTTTCGCTTAAAAACAATTTTATAATCGCCTTAGGAAAAAAAGAAAATATAGCCAGTATAGTAAAAGAGAAAACGAGATATAAGAAAAGTATATTCAAAATTGATATTTTGTCAAGCCTCTTTTGAAACAGCTTTTCAGTAATAACATAGTTAAAACCTACCGCAGAAGTAAACACTATTTTGCTTACCAAAGCATAGATGGCAATGTATTGCCCTATTTCATAAAGCCCCACGCCATGAGTCTTCAAATAAAACTTACCCAGATTTTCGTTTGCCCATGACAGTATGCTATATAGAAAGATAGGAATCAAAAACTTTCTACCTGTACAAAAAAGTTTTTTGATACGCAGAAAGCTTACCCTATATACTTTGAGAGTAATACTCATAACTACTCCCCCATAAGCAAGGGCAAGAGACAACAATACCACTTCTTGATGTACATGCCTGAATACATACGAGATCAAAAGTAAAAACACTAAAAAGAAAAAAGAAGGAATCACATTGTATAATGCATACAACTGATAACTACCTGTAAGGTTAAGAGATGTTTTTTTGAGTTCAAAAAGCAAAAAACTAAGGTGTATCAATGTGAGCGACAGTACACTGAGCGTACTTAAAGGATAAAATATCGAAATAACTAATATACCTAGCCCTGTAACCATGGCAT
>WTJX01000039.1 GCA_011524675.1 Cytophagales bacterium | reverse complement strand
TAGCAAGTCCTTTTTCTCTTGCGATCAAGGCCGTCAAATCCGACGGGAAGCCGTATGTATCGTATAGTTCAAATACTACTTTTCCATCCAAGGTCTTGCTCGTTGATGCCGTTATGATCTGATCTAATTTTTTTATTCCAGAAGTTAGCGTTTTCAAAAAAGACGCTTCCTCTTCTTTGATAACATTAGCTATAAAATCTTTCTGACTCACTAGCTCGTCAAATACTCCTTCAAACTGTTTGCTTAGTATTTCTACTAGCTCATATAGAAAAGGTGATTTGAAGTTTAAGAAGGTATAGCCATAACGCACAGCACGTCTGAGTATCCTTCTGATCACGTAGCCTGCCCCATTGTTGGAAGGTAATTGACCATCGGCAATGGCAAATGCTACAGCACGGATATGATCTGATCCTATTCGAAGTGCAATATCTATTTTTTCATCTTTACCATAAGATACGTTGGCTTGTGTTGCCATATGTTGTATTAGTGGCTGAAAGATGTCTGTATCATAGTTGGACGATTTGTTTTGCAATACACGCACCAAACGCTCATGCCCCATCCCTGTATCGATATGCTTTTCTGGCAATTGCTCTAAGCTACCATCGGCTTTGCGGTTGTATTGAATGAATACTAAGTTCCAAATCTCTATGACTTGTTCGTGATCTTCGTTGACGAGCTCTTTGCCTGCTTTTTGGTCTATCTCTTCTTGTGGTCTTAGGTCGATATGTATTTCTGAGCAAGGACCACAAGGACCTGTAGCACCCATTTCCCAGAAGTTATCTTTTTTATCGCATTTGAGGATATGATCTTCGCTTACTATTTTTTTCCAAAAGTCATAGGCTTCTTTATCTTCTGCTGTTCCGTCTTTTTCGTCCCCTCCAAACACGGTAATGTACAAGCGATCGACAGGTAGCTTATATACATCTACCAAGAGTTCCCACGCCCACTCAATCACTTCTTTTTTGAAATAATCACCAAAAGACCAGTTGCCCAACATCTCAAACATGGTATGGTGATAGGTATCTATACCTACTTCTTCAAGATCGTTATGCTTTCCCGATACTCTAAGGCATTTTTGGGTATCTGCTACTCTTTTGCTGTCTGGGGTTTGATTGCCAAGGAAGTAATCTTTAAACTGGTTCATCCCTGCATTGGTAAATAGTAATGTAGGGTCATTTTTGAGCACCATAGGAGCTGAGGGTACTACTTTGTGTGCTTTTGAGGCAAAAAAATCTAAAAATTGCTGTCTTACTTCTCTTGAATTCATTATGGTTAGATTTTATGATGAGCTTTTACCGTTTCCTTTACTAATTCTACTTCCAACTTAGCTCTACTTTATATTATATTTAAAAATCAAAACTACTAAAAGAAATGGCAAAGTGGTGTGTTTGAGGCGTTAAAAAAATTAAATATTTTCGGTTTTACCCTAAGTATTTGATAGCGTACAAAAAGCTATTGGCGATTGGCTATTAGCCATTGGCTTTTTTAGAAGGCTTTTATTGTACAGCCTAAGTAAGTAGTCTTCCAAAAATACTTATGATAAAAAACGGCTATTTTAATTCATCTCTTTGTTAGAAATACGCGCTTTAGCTTGCTAAAGCTTTGCTTTCTGCCTTGACCTGAACTAAAATCACTCGTTTTTTAAAACACAATTATTTTTGTCCGCCTACTTAGGTTTTCACTATTTAAAATTATTTATTTGCCTATCTAATTTCTTTTGTCTTATCTCTTATGTCTGTTCCAAACACTGTTTTAGATCGTTTACTCCAAAAACATGAAAATAAAGAAGTAGATTTTTTATGTAATCATGGTAACATTGGTGATACCCTTATCTTTAAAGGGACATTGGCTTTCTGCAAAAAATATAACATAAGGTTACGCCTCATTACCAAAATAACCCAAAATCATAATAACACACTTTTTGTTTCGGGTGGTGGCAACCTTATAGATCACTATGCAGTACTCAAAACGTGGCTACTCCCAAGGGTACAGCAAGCAAGCCTTATCTATGAGCAGGTGATTATTCTTCCCCATACTATTTTTGGAGAAAAAACTATTCAAGGTTTGTTGCCTTATATAGAGAACATATACATTGTTTGTCGAGAAAATTACTCTTACGACTACCTCAGGGCACACCTCCCCAAAGAAAACATATTCCTCAGTGATGATATGGCTTTTCACTTAGACTATAGTGCTATCTATAAGAAAGGCAAAGGCACTTTGCATGTCATTCGCACGGACGGAGAAAAAACGGATATGCCTGTCCCGAAGGGAAACATTGACTTATCGGAAGAGTTTGACATTGGAAAGCCCTACCAACATGCTTACTGGGAACTGAGCTATTGGGAAGAGTTTCCCGACAAGCTTATCGAATATATCAATCAATTTGAAGAGGTGGTTACCAATAGGCTACACATCGGCATTGCGGCGGCTTTATTACAAAAGAAAACCACCATTTACCCTAACAACTATTTCAAAAATAAGGGCATCTATGAGTTGAGCCTTGCCGATATGCCTCATGTGAGTTTTCGCGATTAGTCAATAGTCCATAGTCGATAGTTTATAGTCGGTAGCCAATAGTCGATAGTTTATAGTCGATAGATAAGCATTCGGTGAACTTTGTCTTCTTAGCTTTTAGCAATTAGCTCTTTGCGATTAGCTTTTACTTTTTTACACCTATAATAC
>WTJX01000142.1 GCA_011524675.1 Cytophagales bacterium | reverse complement strand
GCATTCACCTTTTTTCACAAGTGCCTCAGAAGCTAATCTATCTGCTTCGGCTACATCCAACGAACCATCGTTTGCTTTTTTGAGCAACAACATTGCTTTTTCTTCGTAGTCTTTAGCTTTGTCTTGGTAGCTTTTGGTTTCGTTTTTTGAACGAATAGCCATTGCCTTTAGCTCTGCCAATGAAGTCAAACTTTTGTCTAAGTCTTTTTTCATATCTCGGATGCCTTGTTCCGTGAGCTTTATAGGGTCTTCTAACTTGTCTATTACTGCATGTGCTTCTGCTTCTCCTATTTTGAATAATCTCTTAAATATATTTGCCATGATTGTATTTGGTTTTAGTTAAAAATTACGACACAAATTAAATGTGTCTTTGATTAATGATGCGAGTATTTGATGAGTTGATGTGAGTACTCACTCAACAACAAACTGAGAGAGTTGATACTCCCTTCAAATTCGTTTAAGTCCAAATTCTCTAATTGTAAGGTGTCTCTGAAAATGACCTTTTTGCCTGTGTCATCCAAAACAAAAGCACCATGAATGATGTCTCTGTTTTTCTTTAGTAAACCCTTAAATATTTCTATGGATTCATTCTTTACTTCAAAGATGAATTGTTCAAAAATAATAAGTGGGTCTGCGATACCTATCACTAGGTCGTTTATCCCAGCTTCTTCTGCCTTAATGACAAAGACACCTTCCTTTTCATTCTCATGAACTAGCTCGTAGCCCAATTCTAAAATGTAACCTTTTACTTTGCTTACATAGTTCTGCATAGTTTGTTTTTTGCTTTAGTAATTAATCATGAAACAAATATATGCCAATAATTTTAGATATCCAAAAATATTAGCATATATTTGCGTTATGTCACACATAGGAAAGAACATAAAGAAGATAAGATCTGTAAAAAAAATCAGTCAAAATGCCTTTTCAGAGCTATTTAAACTATCTAGAACAGCGGTCGGCTCATACGAAGAAGGAAGAGCAGAACCCAAAATAGAAACTATTATACAAATAGCCAATCATTTTGGCTTATCAATAGATTTACTTCTTACTAAGGAATTGACCGTAAATGACTTGTATCGTTTTGATATCTTTGATATAGAAAAAAAGAGCGAAAAAGGTGTTTTGCCTGCTCCTCAAGAAAATTTAATCCCCTTCATTTCCTTAAAGAAACGAAAAGAGTATTGTAAACAGAAGGGGAGTGTAAGCTTCGTATCTTCTCTGCCTACCATTTCTTTTCCTGTACATGTAAATATCAGCTTAAGAGCTTTTGAACATGAGGGCGATGAGATGATGTTTCAAGGACTAGGCATTCATCCGTACGACATCTTAGTTTGCACTCCTATCCAAAAAGAAAAACTCCTTCAATTAGAGAAAAACGAAATTTATATTTTTGTACTTGAAAGTAACATCATAGTACAGAGGGTAGAAGCTGACAATAAAGAAGTGTATCTATTATCATCAGACAACATATATTACCCCAAAAAAGAAATAAAATACTCAGAAGTAAAAGAGCTATATAAGCTCATCGGTGTATTCAGTACTGAGGTAGCTAAGCCTACTATATTGAATAACCGCCTAACAGTACTAGAAGAACAAGTTCAATATTTATTAAATCATCACAAATCATCATCATGAAGCTACATTACAACTCTCCTTTTATTCTTACGTTCACATTTCTCTGCATCATACTTTACTTCCTATTAAAAGGTACGGGACTTGACCAAACAGACTTTTTTGTATTGAGAGGGAGCTTTTCTTTTACAGCCTTAGCTAGCTATGTTTCTGTCTTTACCTATGTACTAAATCATGCAGATGTAGAGCACCTCTTTGGCAACCTGAGCTTCATACTGCTATTAGGCCCTATCTTAGAAGAACGCTATGGCAGTAAGCGTTTATTTTATATGACCTTGACAACTACTTTGGCTACAGCAATACTAAATATCATCTTTTTTTCTACTGGCATCAGAGGAGCTAGTGGCATTGTCTTTATGCTAATCATATTGATTTCGTTTACCAATATGAAAAATGGCAAAATCCCTCTTACGTTTATTCTAGTTTTTCTTTTGTATGTAGGAAAAGAAGTTGTTAATAGCTTTGAAGAAGATAATATTTCACAATTTGCTCATATTCTTGGTGGTATTTGCGGCGCTTTTTTTGGATTTCAATCAAACAGAAATACCCAGCCTACGGAATAATTTTGGTTTGTTTGTCTGAATTATTTTTTAACTGATCCACGAATGTTGTTAATAAAGTTTTGTTTTAACTGTCTGATTACCAATGTATTAAATCTAGGGAGTACCAAAAGACAAATAACAAACTTTTGATTTTTCACTAAATACTTTCTATAGCTAAAGCTTTTAGCGCTTAGCCTTCTTTTAATAAATAGCATATCGTTTTGACTCATAACTAAAAAAGCGATTAGCTAATACCTAACAGTCAAAAGCTTATGATCATCAAGGCATCGTTTTCCAAATACTTATATCAACAGTTTTCATCTTTTTTAATGCTATAAATCATAAAAAACATTATTGATAAATATTATATGGTGTAAAATAAGATTACTTTTTATTTCAATTTTTGAATTTAACGAAGATATTCTCATTATTACCATCACTATCCAATAGGATTGTAAAGCGATATAAATAAACGAATATTGTTTTTGTGCTAAAAATCATTTAAAATTTTTAGATAAGATTATAAATTAATTTAAAGTTAATTTGCATAAGTCTAAAAATATAGATAGAATTGTTGTATAGATTAAAGCTAATAATAATCTATTAATTGTCTATGAACACAATTGGCAAAGAATATATTGAACCTAAAGAGGAGTACTACGCAGGTAAAATAGCAGATAGATTTATACAAACACTAGCTAAGTATTATCGCTCAGAAAAGGTGAAACGCATGTTTCACCCCAAAATGCATGCGCTATTAAAAGCAGAATTTATCGTTGAAGCCTCCCTTCCTCCACATCTAAAGGAAGGAATATTTGCCGAAGGAAAAACCTATGACGCATGGGTACGATTTTCAAATGCCAAAAGAAAAGCTACCAAGGATAAAAAAAAGGATTTAAGGGGTATGGCGCTAAAACTGGTAGGCGTAGAGGGGAAAAAGCTTTTAGAAAAAGAAAAGGACGCAAACACACAGGATTTCTTACTCGTTACTTCCAAGACACTACAAACCGCTAGTGTAAAAGATTTTCAAAGATCAATAGAAGCCCTTTTGGGAGGTTTTATAAAACTATTTTTCTATGCCATCACACATCCCGCAGTAATTGTCAGGTCTATCAAAATGATAAGCAAATGTAGCAACCTACTAGAAACATCTTTTTATAGTATGTCTCCCTACAAATATGGAGAAGGAAAAGCCGTCAAATATGCAGCCTTCCCACAGAAAAAAACAACTTCATCATTCCCGAAAGATCCTTCCGACGACTTCCTAAAAGAAAGATTGATCTCGGACCTAGAAGAACAAGAGTACAGCTTCGATTTTATGGTACAGTTTCAGACCGATGCCCAAAAGATGCCCATAGAAAACCCTACTGTCAAGTGGACTTCTCCATTTGAAAAAGTGGCGACCATAAAGATAAAAAAACAAGTCTTTAATAGTAAAGCACAAGAAAGCTATGGCGAAAACCTTTCGTTTACACCTTGGCATTGTATAGAAGCACATCGCCCTCTGGGAGGAGCCAACAGGGCAAGAAAAACGGTCTATGAAGCCATTGCCCGTTTTAGAAGAGGACAAAACCATGTGGAAAACTTGGCGGAACCTAAAAGTATGGTATCATTTAATGAAGTGAATTAAAATTTTGTATAACGCTGAAAAGTGCAAAAGATGGTTTTGCAAAGCCTTCTTTTAATGTTTTATCTATAGTACGTATGAAAAATAATGAGAAATATATAGATCAAAGTGGCATAACAATCATCACAGAAATAGATGGTGATAGTAACCTAAAAAGTTTACGAGAACGATTAGCCAGCATTGGAAAAGATGATACAGGGGGAGGGATAATGGATTTTAAATCCATTTCTAGTATGCATTTTGCGAGATGGTTCATCATTGACGATGCTAAAATATCCGATGGCAAAGGCGGGTACTCGCCAGAGCATCAGTTCCCTATCAGTTTAGTTTTTACAAGTAATTTTGATGGAAAAACAAAAGACCACCTTCGGGAAATAGTTTCTACCAATAAAGAATGTATCATTTCTATTTATCGTCATTGCAAAGCCTTTCCCCAAGGAGATAAAAATACTTTAAGTACTGACGACATCATCAAATACTTCCTAAAGCATAGTAAAAAAAACCAACTTTTTTGGCCTGCTATCAGAGGGGGGACGGTAGAGCAGCTACTCGGAGAGTCTAAGCTCAGAGCTAGGATACAAAGCTTCATCAATGATACTCAAAAGAATAATACACTAAAAGGCAAAACTCCTACAGAGATCAAAAAAATCATCTGTAATTTGGTAAAGAACGATAGCGAACTGAATTGGGCAACTACGCCAAGAGCAAAGCCTTCTATAGGATGGTATTTAAAATATTATGGCAAGTTATTATTTAAGTTGTTGTTTATCGTTCCTGTAGCACTGCTGTTCGCTTTCTTTTTTATCACAGCTTGGATATTCAACAAAAAGGATAATAAGTATAGAAAGGAAATCAATAGAGCCAAAGATTTAGAAAACTTGCTCAATAATGAAGACCGCATCTTCATGAATCAACTTACCGTCTATGGAGGAATCAAAAAACCTTATTGGTACCGAACTACTCAATTGAGAATAGGACTTTGGCTTTTTTCATTGAATGGAGTTTACCGCTCTACCAAAGGGAAGCTTAGCGGTATAGAAACGATTCACTTTGCAAGGTGGACACTCTTCAACAAAGGAAAGAATGTGATCTTTCTAAGCAACTATGATGGTGCGTGGGAGATATACCTGAGTGAGTTTATAGACAGGTCTGCGGCAGCCATGAATCTCACCTTTGGTACTACAGTCGGCTACCCCAAGGTTAAAGGATTATTAGGCGAAGGTGCACATGATGAGCAAGCATTCAAAACGGTAGTAAGAAACAACCAATACCCCTGCCAAGTATGGTATAGCGCTTACCCTACACTTACAGTAAAAAACATTTTGAATAACCAAGAAATCAGAAAAGGATTGGCAGGGAAAAGCAAAGAAAGCGTAGCAGACTGGCTCAAAAGGTTTTAAAAACGCCTTAGTAAGTAAGGCTTTTGCTTAACATAATATTAATATCAAACAGCAAAATCATGGCTAATAAAGTAGAATTAGAAGATGTACAAGGCATCATTATAAAAGGTTATGGCAAAATGCCTCATGCAGCCTATTTATTACTTCATTTCAATGAAAAACAAAAGGCAAAATCATGGTTGACAGACATCGCAGAGAAGGTTACCAATGCTACACTTTCTACAAAAGATGATGCTGTAAAACATGCCATCAATATCGCCTTTACCCAAAAAGGACTCGCTATATTGGGTATAAACGATACCGTCATGAATACTTTTTCCAGAGAGTTTGAAGAAGGAATGGTTACACCTCACAGACAAAGGGTTTTAGGAGACTTTGGCGAAAGCGACCCTAAGCACTGGGACTGGGGAAACGAAAGTGATAAGCAAGCTGTTGACGCAGTACTTTTACTATACGCCAAGTCAAAAGAAGGCTTAGATAGCTTAATCGAAGCACAGCAAAAAAGCTTTGACACCCATGCAATAAGCTTACTCAATAGGCTAGATACCGTTAGCCTTCATGAAAATAAAGAACACTTTGGCTTCCGAGATGGCATAGCCCAGCCTGTAATGAAAGATGCAGGAAGAAGAGAAGAGAAAGAACACTCTGCAAACCTTATCAATCCAGGAGAATTCATTTTTGGCTATAAAAATGAATACGACCAATACCCTTTTAGTCCTAATGTGCCCTCCGAAATGGACCACCAAGACATATTAACACCAGATCTCACTACCCAAGGACGTAAAGACTTAGGTAAAAACGGGAGTATGCTGGTGTTCAGGCAAATGCAGCAAGACGTCGTAGGCTTTTGGAAGTTTATGGAGCAATCGGTAACTGAGCAAGGTGTAGATGATACCTCAGCAAGTATGGACGCATTAGCAGCGAAGATGGTAGGGCGTTGGCGCAATGGATCGCCTCTTGCCAAATGCCCTCTTGAGCCAAACGACAAATACAAAACCTTTGACAACTTTGGTTATGCACAACATGATTTCGATGGGTTTAAGTGTCCTATAGGCGCACACATACGTCGTGCCAACCCACGAGACAATTTCCTTAGAAATAGCTCTAATAGCAAAGAAAAAGATATGGAGAAATCCCAAAAATTCATGAAGCGTTTTAGAATCTTGCGCAGAGGGCGTTCTTATGGTGAGCCTATCTCACCAACCCTAGATCCAAAAGAGGTGCTATCCTCTTCCAAAACAGACAAAGATAGAGGACTACATTTCTTATGCTTCAATGCTAATATTGGACGACAGTTTGAGTTGATGCAACAAACATGGATAAACAACCCTAAGTTTGCAGGCCTATATGAAGATCCAGATCCTATCATTGGCTACCCAGAGATTATGGGAAAAGGTGCGACGACTACTTTTACAGCGCAAGAACAGCCTCTCAGAAAAAAAACAACAGGCATCCCACGCTTTGTACAGATAAAAGGAGGCGCTTACTTTTTTATGCCAAGCATAAGAGCCTTAAAGTTTCTTGCCAACTGCTAGTCATGCGATGAAACCGAAAAATATTATTTTTTGAACTGAATAGAAACACAAAAAGGCTGCTCATCTAATGAACAGCCTTTTTGTAATATTACTCTGCTAAATTATAATCATCAAGATCAATGGTGTATATAAAAGTAGTTGGCTCACCTTCTATCTCCTCACAATCATAGTTCTTATAATCACCCATACTAATTCCATCGCTTCCATAAAAAGCTAAAGTTTTGTCATCACTAAACAACAAGACGATAGAGTCATTATTCATAGCGAAATCAGCACCACTAGCACAAGACACTACCCCTCTTTCGGTATATATTTTATAAATAAGACTATCGTATGCAGCAATTTCAAAAGTATCCTTTAAACTACTCTCCATTATTCTTGAGGAATAAGTCTTGATTTTAACATCTAAAGCAGTATTATTGACTATTTTCATTTTTTCTACGTCATTCTCTACCTGCATAGAGTCTTCACATTTAAAAAAACTAATCCCAATAATCAAAAAGATCGCTAACTTCATCTTCTGTATCGTTTTCATAATATTGAATTATTTTTTGTTCCCATTCTTCCCATGTTTCTGTATATATTAAAGTATGCTCTATTTGAGCTAAGGTATAACCGCTCACCATATCACCAGAAATCACACTATTTGTCGTATCAATTAAATCTCTCACAAGCCCAGTATAGCCAGAGCTTCTGCTTGTTGGAATATTATAACTTGGAAAATATTTTCTAGTTAAAACATATTGTACTCCTCTTGCCCAGCTTTCTTTCACTCTAGTCTCTATATTTCCAAATTTAACAAAAGAATTTTGAATATAGTGTGTAGAATGAGCTAATTCATGAAACATTGTCGCCATCAAACCATCCGTATCTCTATAATCTGATGTTGCTGAACTTTTTGCAAACATGTGCAATTGATTCCTTAAGAAAAAATATCTACTAGCACTATGACTGCCATTTATACCGTCACCATGCTCATCTTTTGCCCAAATTTTCATATGTCTTTTTGGTCTATCAATACCATCTACATCTCTAAAGTAGTAATGTTCTGTTGCAAGGTACATCGCCGCTACTGCTTCATTAAAATTGTCTGGTGATCCACCCGTAAAGGTATAAGTATAATCTACACTACTCTTTGTTTTCCCTGTAATCCTATGTGTATGAGTAAACCAACCAGTTTTTCCAGAATTTATTCTAAAGTAACGTCTGCCTAACCATGATGAGCTCCTATTTCTAAAATGTATGGTATAGTAGGCACTATTACTAAAATCAGTATCCGATTCAAAATGTCCCTCATCGTCAGTGTACATGGCTCTTGCTCTCAAATGCCTGTGTACTATAACTTTTATTCCTCTTAGAGGCACTCTATTAGGCGTCATGGTTGGGTCTTCTATAAAAAGATCGCCTTCGGGCATCCAACTCGTACTTACTAAGCATTTCGCACACAACTTTGGGGCTGTGCTTGAATTGCCACTAGTACCTCCAGCAAAGGCGCGTGGCATAATCATGTTCAAAGCATTTTTCACTCCTTTGAGGGCTTCAATGAATGCATTTACTTTCTTATGCTCTAGCGTACCGTCTGAGTTGATGCGTAAAGTTCCTCCTTGGCGTTGTACATTACCTCCCGAAAAAGCTTCTATCATTTCATTTGCCTCTTCGTCGTCCATCTGTCCAGCCAAATATAAGGCATAGGCTTCTACAGCTGCATAAAGGGCGTTGGTATCTGCGGCAATGTCTTCGTCCTCACCTTCTTGTCGTGCCACACGCCCTGTAGAAATAGCGCTATGGTCAGATTTACCATAATCAGGAATAAAGACTTCTTCTATCACCTCTGTTTGAATACCTTCTGGTAGCTGTTGATGCAGAGGCACTACACTATAAAGCCAAGAAAAACCATTCTCATTGGTGTACTCAGGCTCATATACTGTGCCATTTTGAAGGATGGGTTTATCTATCGGGTAGTTGAATAAATTGAGCGTACTGTCTTCCATAAGTAACTCGTGCTCTATAGAGTCTTTGGGAAGAAAACGCACGTATTTGTTATTTACTCGTAGATTGATTTCTTCGGTCATCAACCTTGCGCCAGGGAATGATTTGGCTAAAGCTGCCTGTGCAGAGTCTAATGCACGCTGCATATTCTCTATGGAGTAGGCTATCTTTCCTTCACCCAAGATCATTTCTTGTCCACTGGGGACATAGTTTGGATCTGTCTCCTCTTCCTTTTGGCAAGAGTTCATTAGCGCTAGTCCAAAAATAAGGACTATAGCGGTACTAAAGGCTATAATTATTTTTTTCATTGTATAAAAAGTGTAAAGAATTGTGATTTAACAAAATTTGAAACAATAGACCTACATAAAGAGCTATTGGAAATGACTGTGGAAGAAAGAAACTGATAAATACAAACAGAATAAGCC
>WTJX01000538.1 GCA_011524675.1 Cytophagales bacterium | reverse complement strand
ACCTAGCAGCACTGCTATTTGTCTTTTTCTACAGTCTCACTCAGCTAGATTTGATCGTTGGTTATCTCCGAAAAAAAAAGGACTATCAAGCGTATCTTTTTGAACAAGAAAATCAAACTATACATGATTGGCCTTTCGTTACCATTCAATTACCTATCTATAATGAACTGTATGTAAGCGAACGTCTCTTGCGGTCTATCGCTGCAATAGACTACCCAAAAGATAAACTAGAGGTACAGATTTTGGATGACTCCAATGATAGTACCACTCAGATCATTCAAGAAACATTGATAAGCTTGGGTGATCAAGCCTCAAATTTTGAATTGATTCGTAGAGAAGAAAGAACAGGCTTCAAAGCAGGAGCATTGAAGTACGGGTTACCAAAGGCAAAAGGGGAGTTTATAGCTATCTTTGATGCAGATTTTTTACCCAAGACTACATTTTTGAAACGTACTATCCCTCATTTTTTTGCAAATGACAAAGTGGGTGTAGTACAGTCTCGTTGGGAACATATCAATCAAAACTATTCTATCCTCACCAAAGCACAAGCCTTTGCTTTAGATGCTCACTTTACCATAGAGCAAGTAGGCAGGCATGTAGGCAAACATTTCATCAACTTCAACGGTACTGCTGGAGTATGGAGAAAAACATGTATTGAAGATGCAGGTAACTGGCAAGCAGACACGCTTACAGAAGACCTAGACTTGAGCTATAGAGCTCAGCTCAAAGGGTGGAAATTTATCTATAATGAAAACTTAGGCTCTCCTGCTGAACTTCCTGCTAGCATGAACGCTTGGAAGTCCCAACAGTTTCGATGGAACAAAGGAGCCGCAGAAAATGTACGTAAAAACATAGGCAAAGTATTCAAAGCTTCTCTACCTAGCCGTACCAAAATACATGCTTTATTCCATTTGCTCAATAGCTCTGTACTTTTAGCCGTTATCATCATGGCAATGTTGAGCATTCCCATACTATTGATTAAAGATGTACACGGAGAAAAATATAGACTTATATTTCAATTAGCTTCTTTTTTTGTTTCTAGCTTTTTCATTCTTTTGAGCTTTTATGGTGTTTCCTTCTATAGGCTTAGACAAAAAGAAAAAGGAGGACTTTGGTCTTTTATCCATATGTTTCCAATATTTCTATGCTTTTCTTTGGGTATGTCCTTGCACAATGCTATAGCCGTATTAGAAGGATACCTAGGCAAAAAGTCTGCTTTTATTAGAACACCTAAGTTCAATATCATAAACAAAAAAGATAAATGGACTAAGAATAAATACAGAATCAAGACGGTAAGTCCTCTTACTTTTGTAGAAGTATTATTATCCCTTTATTTTCTAGGAGGAGTCATATTTGGTATTTCGATAAAAGAATATGATTTGCTTTTTTTGCATACAATACTTAGTATTGGTTTTGGGATGGTCAGTTTTTATTCAGTAAAACATGCCAATACCTAATGTTTTTAGAAGGTTTTACAGAACCTTTTTTCGTTATTAATTTACAAATAAAGATATGCCTCGCTTCTGCTTCACCTTAGTGATGACGATATTCTTTTCGACAAGATACTCTTCGAGTCAATTTCAAAAAGTAATTCAACTCAACAAAAATAGAGAAACTATCTTGATGCCACATACAGCAAGGGTAAAAGGAGGTTTTCAAACTAGAATTCAAAATGAGGCTAAATTTTTCTACACTAAAAATTGGAATTCGATACATGACACCTTGATATGGCATATAGATGTATCAGAAAATTTGAGTGGTGAGTACCTTGTGTATGGATTGCTAAAGGCAAAAAACACATCCCTTTCATTACATTTGGATGATGCTAAAGACACTCTCCACTACGCTATCAACACTTCTTCTTTTGAAAGAAAAAAAATAGGAACAATTCAATTGGTCAAGGGAAAGCATATACTAAAGTTATTTTCTCAACAGCCAAATGACTGTTTTATTAATTCGTTAGAACTCATTAAAGAAAAGACCAAGAAAAACCAAGAAAAGGCAGTAAAGCGACTTAGGTCAGATACTCAATGGATGCGAGAGGCAGGCTATGGCATCATGTTTCATTGGACAGGAAACATTTATCCTAGCCAAGGAGATATACTTCCCTATGAGCAAGCGGTAGATGCCTTAGATACAGATATGTTAGCCAAGAAGGTATATAATATGGGGGCAGGATACCTCATTTTTACCACGAGCCACGCCAGTTATCATTTCCCCGCTCCTATCAAGGCCATAGATGCTATCCATACAGGACATACCACCAAGAGAGACCTTATAGACGACTTATATCATTCGCTTAATGCTTATGGCATCAAACTTATATTATACTATCACTTAGGGCACGATAGTTATCGAGACCCAAAAGGGTGGTGGCAACACTTGAGGCATGACCTTCAACACCCGCAAGTATTTTGGAAAAACTGGAAGAGTATCATTTCAGAAGTAGGGCTGCGTTATGGTAAAAAAGTATCAGGTTTTTGTTTTGATGATGGCATTGCCTATTATCCTTTAAATCCAGACTTTCAAAAATTAGGTGAAATAGCTAAAAAAGGAAATCCAAAAAGACTTATAGCTTACAACTCTTGGAGTATTCCTAAGATCACTTCTTATCAAGACTTTGTCTTTGGTGAGGGTAGTTTTCATGTTTTATTAGGTAGTTTTAGGCATAACCACATTGATTCCC
>WTJX01000645.1 GCA_011524675.1 Cytophagales bacterium | reverse complement strand
CTCTAATCACTAACCACTAATCGAATAGTCGTTACAAGACGATAACCTTCTCGGTAAATACCATTTGTTTGTTCTCATCTAGTATAGAGAGGTAGTAAACACCTGCTTCAAATGAAGTCATGTCTATAGCATTACCATCATAGTAAGTTTCGCTCATAAGTTCACCCGTCATAGTAGAAATAGCAATAGCCGTTCCTTCTTGTACATTTTTTATTCTTATGAAGTTATCTTTGCTTGGGTTAGGGTATAAGCCCATTCCTTCGCTAGCAATTACATGTTCGTTGGGTACAGAAGTAACTACATTTACATTGTAGATATCTTCTTGCTCTAGGGCTATGTTATACACCACAAACTGGTCAATAGATATGTCTGCATTTTTAGACGTTCTAAAGATTTCTATTCTATTGATAGCAGAAGAAGTGCTATTGGCAGTTTGGTGTATTATCTCTACTCCATCAACATATACAAAGTATTCGTTAGAAGTCGCCTTATATGAAACTATCAATTGATGCCATTTCTGATCGTTGATGCTAAGCCCATCGGCTAAGAAGGCGTTTTGAGTAGCATTACTCGTAGTCAGTGTAAGCCCGTCTAAACCATTACGACCTGTGATTGTAACGTTATTGATAATAGGCGAAACTAAATTATTTCTTAACTCCACGATGTCCCCTATTTCTGTAACACCACTGGCTACATGTATCCAAATGGAAACAGAGAAATCTTCATTAGCATCTATAAAGGCACTACTTGACTCCATCAATAAGTGAGTAGCGTTGAATGCATCTTTTTTAGTCAAAGCACCGGCACCTCTTACCGTCTCCCCAGAAAAAACATCCCAAGAACCACTATTGACTACTGCCGATACGGAAGGGATATTTACCTCTAGAGGGATGTTATGGCTTGCAACATAGGGAGATGTAGCCCCTACATTATCATCAAAGTTGCTTAATATTTGTATAGAGTTAGTGATTTCTGAAGCTGTTCTTTGCGCTAACGTCATGCTAGACAATGCTATAGATAGAGCACATAATATGTATTTGATTTTCATAATTTCAATGTATTAGATTTAAAAATGTTTTTTTAACATTTCAAATGTAGGCAGTTGCCCAATATTTTATTTTCACTTTAGTTCCGAATACTTTTGAAGTATGTAAAATCTCTTTATTTTCGCTTTTTTAAGCCCCTACAATCAACTTTTTTGAAAATGATAAAGAGTAAAATATACTACTTTCTATTTCTTATAATTTACGTTTTGGGAAGGCATGCTCATGCAAGTGAAATAAAGATAGAAAAGGTATATACACAAGAACAAGGCTTGGTCTTTGACTTGCTCAATGACATCATCAAAGACGAGCAAGGGTTTTTATGGATAGGTACAAAAAATGGACTTTCTCGTTTTGATGGCTATGAGTTTGTAAACTATAATCAATACGACACTGATAGTACTGCTATAGTAGGAAATGATGTTTCTGCTTTATTTCTTAATGATGACAAAGTATATATAGGCACTTGGCTCAATGGGGTTTGTAGCTATGAAAAGGGAACGAATAGTTTTGAGGAAATAGTACAACCAACAGATAATCATCCCTTACAAATTCTTTTTATTGATTCTTTAGATAAAGATAAGCTCATCATGGGTACAAAAGGCAAAGGTGTATTTGTCTATGACAAATCATCAACTACGCTACAAAAGCTTTCTTTGCATACCAAAAACTATTGCGCTTCTTATTGTCCTATATCAAAGAACAGAATAGCCATAGGGCATTGGGATGAAGTATCCATTTTTCTAATCGATGAGCAAGGATTTCACTTAGAAAGAAAAATTAAGGTAGCAGAAAACATTTCAAACATTATTAAAAAAGATCATTCTCTTTTTATTACAGGTAATGATGGCGTCTATGCTTATGATTTGACTACACAGACACTTACCAAAATTATTTCTTCAAAGGTTATTATTAACAGTACCTACCTTGACGAATCACTATTGTGGCTCGGCACTGTAGATGGTTTAAAAGTATATGACCTGCAGAACTTTAGTTTAGTAAGTAGCTTGGAGGGCTATAATGTATTGCGCTTGATCAAAGGTGAAGGAAAGTTTTACTGGTTGGCAACGAAGAACGGATTATTAAAAGTAAGTAGGCAAGAAAGTAAACCTCAGCTTTTGTTTTCAGATAAAGAAGTGAGGTCTATCATCCGCTCACATACTTCATGGTTTCTAAATACTAAGAATGGTGTTTATACTTTTGAAAATATTGAACAACCGAGCCTAACTAAAGTAATAAATGCTTTTAGGTTGAGTAGGACAAATTTTGCTTTTTTTGACAAACATACGCTTGCCATAGGACAAGGTTCTCAATTGCTTTATGAGTATAATGAAGGTAAAACGTTCAATACTTTTGACTTGAAAGGAAGAGCGGTAAAGCTTTGTTCGGATCAAGAAAATAGCCAAATATGGTGCTTGACAACAAAACATTTGATCAAATTATCCCTTGCAGACAATAAAGTCGTAGAAGAAAGGTTTCCTTTGCCTTTTTCTTTTACATCACATCAAAACTGTTCTTTAGTAAAAACAAAACATCACCTATGGATTTCTGTCAAAGGGGAAGGACTGCTACAGTTTGCCATTGGAGAGAAGAGATTCAAAACCTATGCTAAGGCATATATTGAAAATCAGATAGGAGAAATCGGAGAT
>WTJX01000024.1 GCA_011524675.1 Cytophagales bacterium | reverse complement strand
CTCTAGCAGCAGCCAATACTACAATAGCCAATAACCAACCTATACCAGAAGAAAAACCGAATACAGTAGCTTCTGTAAAAGTATAGTCTCTACTGACCATAAATAGTGAAGATCCTAAAATAGAGCAGTTTACAGCTATCAATGGTAAGAAAATACCAAGTGAACCATAAAGTGATGGTGAAAACTTCTCTATAATCATCTCAACTAATTGTACCATGGCAGCAATAGTTGCTATGAACATAATGAATTGTAAAAACCCTAAATCTATGCCTAATATCAAAGCATTTTCATTAAGTACAAACTTTTGTAAAGCCCAATTCATTGGTACTGTAATAAGCAAAACGAAAGCTACGGCTAGCCCTAATCCTAGCGCTGTTTTTACTTTTTTTGATACCGCTAAATATGAACACATTCCCAAAAAGAATGCAAAGATCATATTTTCAATAAATATTGATTTTACCGCAAGGTTTAGTAAATCTCCCATTGTATTTTTTTTTACTAGTGTTTGTATATTATTCTTCTACGTATCCGTTTTTCAATCGCTGAACCCAAATGATGATTCCCAATACAATGAATGCTCCAATAGGAGTTACCATCAAACCATTACTAGGCATATCAATTTGGAAAATACCGTCAGTCTTGTGAAATATTTTTAAACCAAAAATTGACCAAGAACCAAAAAACTCTCTAAAAAAAGCAATAACCATTAGTACCCAAGCATAACCGAAACCACTACCTAAACCATCTAAGACAGAATCCCAAGGCTTGTTTCCCATAGCAAATGCTTCTAGTCGTCCCATGATGATACAGTTTGTAATGATAAGCCCTACAAATACAGATAATTGTTTAGACACATCATATGCATATGCTTTTAATACCTCATTTACCAATGCCACCAAGGTAGCTACTACAGCTAGCTGCACGATGATTCTTACACGGCTAGGAATCAAATTACGTATCAAAGAGATGGACAAATTTGACATCACCGTTACAAAAACCACAGACAGACACATCACAAAAGTAGGCATCAACTGCGTGGTTACAGCCAAAGCCGAACATACACCTAATACTTGTACTGTGATGGGATTATTATCATCCAAAGGATCAGTAACAAACCCTTTTCTTCTCTTTGAAAGGATACCTTCCTTAGGTTCTTTTATTGCTATTTCTTCTTTTTCTAATACTTCACTACTCATGACAAACTACTTAAATCATTGAACATATATAACAAAATAATATAAACTTATTGAACAAATCTGTCAGATGGCTTCATATTCAATATATCATCATTTTCTTTACTTTCTACTTGGGCTAACCTCATATACTCAGTAGCAAAAAAAGAATCGTAAAAATTAAAATAACCTTTTAACATCTTGTTGAGTCCCAGAGTAGTCATCGTAGCTCCAGAAAGACCATCTACACTATGATAATCAGTTTTATTAATCTCATTGTTCTCACCTTTGATCATATATACAGACTCTACATCCCACGTTTTATCAAAGATTTTTCTTCCCTTAAAACGTTTTTGAATGTCAGTTTCTGTAATTCTAGCCCCTAAACCAGGTGTTTCAGCTTTATGATCAAAAACGACCCCTTTGATGGTATTGAAGTCACTTTCGATAGCTACAAAACCCCATATTTCATCCCACAATCCATTACCATACACAGGTAATATATAGGCATCTATAACGCCTTCATGCACTGGACTTTTAAACTTAAAAACAGGAAATAACTTTTCTTTATAATCTGTCTTTTTGTATTCCTTTCTGATATTAATGTCTTCTGCACTAACAGAATCTATTATATCACCCCTGTAGTTTGTTACAACCCCTTCGATTTTATCATCATAGAGTTTTAAAACATCTACTCCTTCAGGAATATTCATCACTGCACCAAGAATTTGTTTTTTCTTATCCAGTTCTTTCTGAATTCTCTGTGGTTCTCTTAAAAGTGTAGCTGCTAGAGCTAGTAGCCCACCTAATACTATTGTTAAGGCAGCTGAAAATCCTATTATATATCCGTTAGACTGTCGCACGACGTAACCTCCTTGTTTTATTTGCTTGTACTACGTAAAAATCAATTAATGGCGCGAAAACGTTCATTAAAAGTATCGCTAACATGACCCCTTCTGGGTATGCTGGGTTTATTACTCTGATGATGATGGCCAATACACCAGCTAAGAAACCATATATTATTTTTCCTTTATTTGTATGTGATGCAGATACTGGATCTGTTGCCATGAATACCATTCCAAAAGCAAAGCTTCCTGCTACTACATGGTAATAAAAGTTGTCTATACCAAAGAAAGCTAAATCGGTCAATTCAATAAGAGCTCCCATAGCTAAACCACCTACTAACATACTTCCCATAATTCTCCAGCTACCTACACCAGTGATAAGCAATATCGCTGCACCTATAAGGCACATCAAAGCCGAAGTCTCACCAATAGAACCAGGGATTACACCCATAAACATATCCATAAAATCAAAACTTCCTTTTCCGCCAACATATTTACCAGCAGCAGCATCTCCTAATATAGTTGCACCGCTATAGCCATCTACGTCTATCCATACTTTATCTCCAGAGATGTATGAAGGGTAGGCGAAGAATAAAAACGCTCTTGCTGTTAAAGCTGGGTTCAATAAGTTCATTCCTGTACCTCCAAATACCTCTTTACCGATCACTACAGCAAATGCGGTAG
>WTJX01000198.1 GCA_011524675.1 Cytophagales bacterium | reverse complement strand
ACACACACACACACACACACACACACACACACACACACACATCTCTCTCTCTCTCAACCCTCTCTCTCACACACAGCCATATCTATCCAAAACCTACCTCCGCTCACAAAAAAAAAAACCAAATACTAAAAAGTGTTCAGAAATCAAAAAACACACAAAAACTAAAAGTAAGAAAACATAACCGCAAAGGACGCTTGATAAAGCAGGTTCATTTTAGTCCTTCGGGCAAAAAAGTAGCTTATACAGAAAACTTCTTAGGACGCTATAAAGTAAAAATATTAGATACTGAAACCGGAAGAAAAAAAACCTTTCATAAGGTAGGCCGGCGCATTACCGATAGACCTTTGAACTTGAACCTTCCGCTGCTAGCATGGCAAACAGATACTTCTTTGGCGATGGTAGTGTATAAGAGAGGGAAGGTAAGCTTCCTGATGAAAAACACTGACAATAACCATTTGGCAGAAAGTAATTATAGGGTGTTAGATGAGATTTTGGGCATAGACTTTTCTGATGACGGCAAATGGGTAGTGTATAGTGCCTTAAAAGACGGGCAGACTGACCTGTATCGATACGATTATAAACGTAACATATTTAGACGACTGACATTTGACCTCTATGATGATGTACACCCTAGTTTTCTGAAAGGTAGTAATACAAAAATAGTTTTTAGTTCCAACCGTCTTGATACCTTACTAAAAGCAAAAGACAGGGGAAGTTTTGAAAAAATCACTAATGACTTTGATTTGTACTTGCTTGATATGGAACGCAAAGACACTGTACAACGCTTGACTTATTTGGAAGGAAAAGAAAACTTCCCTCAATCATTGAACGAAGATGAGTTAGTTTTTACCAATACGCTAGGCAGGCAGCTATCGCTATACAAAATGAACTTAAACAGTCCAGAAAAGGTGTCTCTGATCTCTAATTATAAGAAAAACATTAACTCTTTTTCGGTAAATGAACAAAATGGCTCTTTGGCATTTATGATGGAACATAAAAACAGAAACTATTTATTCTTAGAACCTTCTTTTGACTTTAACCATGAGTATGAGGTAAGAGAAAATATCCCTCCCCTACCTGATGAAAACACGGAGGATGAAAAGGAGGATATACAACCATTACTTCCATTGAACGAGTTGAAGGCAAACAATTATTTTTTTGAGTCTGAGCGTAGCCTTTTCGATGCCGCTAGAGAGCAAGCAAGGAAAGACAGTATAGCAGAGGTGAAGGCAAACACTATTCGTATCCGCGGTCCTTATGATTACAAACTGCTTTTAGGGATAGATCATATGGTCAATACTCCTTTCATTGACCAACTAAGAGGGTTCGGAATACTGCAAGACATTACCACCACAGAACTTTTTGGAGATCATCGCTTTAACGCTGGTTACTTTGGAGATTTTGCCAATCTGAATGTAGGGCTTTTGTATGGTGAGTATCAGTACCTGAGAAGAAGGGTAGATTTTGGTGTTCGATATGAGCGTGAAGGAATCATCTCTAACGGTTCTGGACAAGACGGAAGCTCTGGCGAAGCGGCAAGTCAGAGATATTTCTTAAACAGTTTTTTATTGTCTGCCGCCTATCCTTTCACTCCCTCTACACGCATAGGCATAAGCCCTGGCTATGAAAGAACGTCTTTTGATGATGTTTCTTTGATAGGTGGTTCATTTGACTTTAGCGACAACACTATACATCAAAACTACTTTAGTTTCAAAACCGAACTGGTACTTGACAACACCTATGAGAAAGGTTTAAGCCAACTTCTTGGTAGCCGTATGAAGCTTGTATATAAATCTTATACCAGCTTGGGCGACAAAAATCAGAACTTTGCTCGTCTATACTTAGATGCCCGTAACTATACAAAACTACACAAAGGGATTACTTTTGCTACCCGATTGACAGCTGGTAAGTTTATTGGTAATGCAAAAAAAAGCTTTTTGCTTGGGGGTATGGACAACTGGCTGAACCAACAAACGGCTAATAATCCATTGGCAAACTTTGATGAGTCATCAACAGATCTCAATGAAAGAGATCAAAGTGCTACCTTATTCCAAGAATACATTACCACTCTGAGAGGCTATAAATACAGTGAACGTACAGGAAACAATGTAATCCTTTTCAATGCAGAGCTACGTATCCCTTTATTTCAATATTTGTATAATAGGCCTATCAATTCAGCTGTATTGCGTAACTTTCAGTTGATCGGTTTTACAGATGCAGGAACGGCATGGAGTGGTGAAGGCTTCAATATTTATTCAGATGAAAACTTATTTGAAACCGTAAACCTAAGTGAGCTTAGTTCAAATGGTGAAGGTATATCGGCAGAGGTGAAGCGTTATAGAGGTAGTATTTTATATTCTTATGGCGTTGGCGTTCGCTCAACCGTATCAAGTTATTACCTCAAAATAGATGTCGCCTGGCCAAAGAAAATGTTTCCAGCGGACCAAAAGCCTGCGCTTCATATAAGCTTTGGTTATGATTTTTAAAAAACTATCTAAAACTAAAAATTATATCTCATTGTTTAACATACATTCGTTTATTTAGTAAAATGGAAATACTATTTGATATTAAGTAAGTTATAAAAAGTATTTTAAGCTATTAGAAGGCTTTCAAAATTTTAAAACCTCAGTTTACTGACTGTAAATGAGAAATTTAAAATTTTGTATAACGCAGAATAAGTGCAAAAGATGGTTTTGCAAAGCCT
>WTJX01000690.1:1347-2705 GCA_011524675.1 Cytophagales bacterium | reverse complement strand
CCATCTTTTGCACTTATTCTGCGTTATACAAAATTTTAAAATCCTCATTTACAATTAGTAAACTGCGGTTTTAAAATTTTGAAAGCCTTGACTAAGCACAAAACCTTAGTTATGCAAAGCCTTCTCTAAGTCTATAAGTATTTTTGGACGACTACTTACATCAAAGTGTTTTTTAAATTGTAAATCGTTTGAGTATAATTCAAAAGAGGTGCTAGAGTAAAGATAATGTTGTCTTTTAATTAAGAATTCTCGTAGAATGCTAAGTAAAAGCTTTTGTTTAGTTATAAAGCTCGCTTACTTTGCGTCATTATTAAATAAAATTTAAGTGAAATGAAAAAGCTAATCATATTGTTTTTCTCGTTTAGTTTATTGAGCGGATGTATAATTGAGGACGATACACCAGTAGAAACGGAAGAGGGAACGGAAATAGAAACGGGTGATGACATAATTCTAGATACTATTGATATTACAAATGCGGATGAGGTTACCTCGGTTTTAGAAGTAAGTGGAGCAGAAGTGAAAACAGGTACACCGCCAAGCCCTACGAATGATGGTGTACAGTTAGACGTACGTGATGAGCAAGAGCAAGATGTAATAGCGGGGAATCCTTTTAAACTTTCGTTGGCAGGCGAAATATCTGATATTGATGGTGTCTTTTTTCAAGTGGAAGGTGCAGACACATATTTGGATATTCCTATTACGTCGGAAGCCTTTAGATTGGCTAAAGCCGCAACTAACCAATACGACGAAATAGATATTTCTATCACAGTACCTGCTACTATTACTTCGGGTACTTTTTGCGCTAGTTATTGCGTTTATACATACGATGAAGAAAGAGGGTATAGCGTTGGTAACATCATAAGAATATGTATTACTGTAAGTATAAGAGGTGCGACAGAAGAAAGTGATTTTTTATTAAACAAAAACTGGAAGTATGCTTATACCTATCAAAAAATAGACGGTGAGATTGAGTATCAATTCCCAGAGTATGAAAATACTGAAGCTGATGGGTGTTATGATGATGAAGAAGAAAAAGAGGTCGAATTGACTACTAAGGGTGAGTTGGACTATTTATTACAATTCTACGAAAACGGCAATTATTATATTGAATTAGAAGATAATTATACAGAAGAGTACATAGCATATGATTCTACCTTAGAAAGTTATTCATACACAGAGACTAATTACTATAACCTTAGTGCCGAAGATTTCAAAAAAGAGGTAGAAGAAATAGTTGCTGAACTTGAAGATGATGATTATGAAAAACGTTATAATGTTTATTATTCAAATTTAACCGCTAATTCAGCTACCATTCATTATTCTTATTATTCAAAAGACTATAAATGTGATGAAATACT
>WTJX01000690.1:0-1247 GCA_011524675.1 Cytophagales bacterium | reverse complement strand
ATACATTTTTATGAGGAAGGTACTACAATGCCTACACCGGATGATGAGCCCCAAGCTTCAGCAAGGTTGTCTCATAATAAGTCCACGAAAAGTAAAAGAATGCCCTTTTTTCTAAAATAAAGTGAGGTATTCGTTTGAGTGAACTCCTTAGGGTATGTTTGAAATTTAAACATACCCTAAGGAGTTTTTTTGTTTGGTAGTGTAAATTAAACTCTGTCCACTTGTTTTAGTTATTACAGTTATAGCTTATTTTTTCTTTTTAGACCATCAACATGAAAGCTTTGTTTTGCTTTTCAAGTTTGGTCAAAAGAAAAATTACTACAGTCCAATATTAAACCTACCTTCAAATTTTATAGCTAACTGCTGAGCAGCTAGCCCCCAATTATGAATAGGGTGCCCCCACTTCTTTGAAATATTTTCACTAGCCAAATATACTAATTTAAGTAAAGACATGTCAGTAGGAAAAGCTCCTTTTGTTTTAGTAACTTTTCTAATTTGACGATGAAAACCTTCTACTGCATTAGTAGTATATATTATCTTTCTTATACTTTGGTCATACTGAAAATAAGCCGTAAGTTCTTCCCAGTTATTTTGCCATGATTGGATAATCAAGGGGTATTTTTTAGCCCATTTTTCCTCCAGTTCAAGCATTTTAATTTCAGCCTCATTAAGACTCACCGCTTGATAGACGGGCTTTAAGTCTTTGATAAATGCCTTCTGGTCTTTACTAGCTACATACTTGATGGAATTACGGATTTGATGCACTACACACTTCTGTATTTCTGTTTTTGGAAAGACACTATGGATTGATTCACTAAAGCCTTTCAAGTTATCTGTACAAGCAATCAAGATATCTTCTAGACCTCTGTTTTTAAGGTCTGTTAAAACTGAAAGCCAGAATTTAGCTCCTTCGCTTTCAGATACATACACGCCAATATGCTCTTTCTTACCTTCTTTATTAATGGCTAGAACATTATAAATAGCGCGACTAACTACTTGACCTCCTTCTCTTACCTTGTAGTGCATGGCATCTAACCATACAATAGGATAGACAGCTTGTAAGGCTCTACTCTGCCACGACTTTACCGATGGTATGATACGATCCGTAATATCACTCAACGTTTGTGCTGAAATGCTTTCATTGTACATTTCCTTGATATGTGCACTAATATCCCTGTAACTCATCCCTAAGCTCAGACAACCTTACCTATCGTAATTAAGATTCAGATGCTTTGAATCTCATGACT
>WTJX01000202.1 GCA_011524675.1 Cytophagales bacterium | reverse complement strand
GTTTTTGATGATCGAACTTACCATCTTTTACAAACATTGGTAAAGCAATAGAGGCTAGGTTACATACAGCTACTTCATCTTTAGCGGTATATTCCATGATCTCAGTACACAAGTTACTAGACTTGATAGTACCTAAGTTCTTTTGGTTAGACTTTTTGTTTGCATGATCCTTATAGAGCATATAAGGAGTACCTGTTTCTGTTTGAGATTCTAAAATGGCAAACCAAAGTTCTTGTGCTTTGATCTTTTTTCTCGCTTTGCCTTCACTTTCGTACTTCAAATAGAGCTTTTCAAAAGCTTCTCCGTGTACTTCTGCCAAGCCTGGGGCTTCATTAGGGCAGAACAAAGACCAGTCTCCATTCTTTTCTACTCTTTTCATGAAAAGGTCTGGAGTCCAAAGCGCATAAAATAAGTCTCTAGCTCTTAATTCTTCTTTACCGTGATTCTTTTTTAGTTCTAAGAAATCAAAAATGTCTGCATGCCAAGGCTCTAAGTAAACGGCAAAACTACCTTTTCTCTTACCTCCACCTTGATCTACATAACGTGCAGTCATATCAAAGTTTCTCAACATAGGCACGATACCGTTTGAGACACCATTAGTACCTTTGATATAAGAACCTTTTGCTCTTACATTGTGTATGCTTAGTCCTATACCACCAGCAGACTGAGATATCTTAGCGCATTGTTTCAAGGTATCATAGATACCGTCAATGCTATCTTCTTGCATCGTAAGTAAGAAACAAGAGGACATCTGAGGTTTTGGTGTACCTGCGTTGAACAAGGTAGGCGTAGCATGTGTAAACCATTTTTCAGACATGAGATTGTATGTTTCTACAACCGAGTCGATGTCGTCATGATGAATACCTACTGCTACTCTCATTAACATATGCTGAGGGCGCTCAACAATTTTGTTATTTAACTTGAATAGGTAAGACTTCTCTAATGTTTTGAAGCCAAAGTAATCGTAATTAAAATCTCTGTCGTAATTTACCGCAGCATCTAATTTGGCAGCATTCTTTTTGATGATACCATATACCTCTTTAGAAACCAATGGGGCATGCTCACCCGTAACTGGATCTTTGTAGGTATAGAGTCTTTTCATAGTATTAGAAAAAGACTGTGAAGTTTCTTTATGCAAATTAGAAACGGCTATTCTAGCAGCTAAAACAGCATAGTCTGGATGTGTGGTAGTCATAGAGGCAGCGATCTCAGCTGCAAGCTTGTCTAGCTCTAAAGTCGTTACGCCATCATATAGCCCATCAATCACTTTCTTCGAAACCGCTACTGGATTTACAAAGTTGATGTCCAATCCAAAACATAGGTTTTCTATTCTCTTGGTGATCTTATCAAATTTGACAGACTCACGTCTTCCATCTCTCTTAAGTACTAACATAAATGCCTTTTTTTGGGTTTAACAGTTTGATTTTTTTATGTGGTGAAGATTTTACAAAACCTTCTAGAAATCTTCTTCTAATGTGAATGTGTGATTATCACCTTCACTCATGATTCCTGCTTTTTGATATTCTCCTACTCTTTTTTCAAAGAAGTTGGTTTTTCCTTGTAAGGAAATTAACTCCATGAAATCAAAAGGATTGCTTGAATTGTAATATTTATCGTAACCTAGAGAAACGAGTAAATGGTCAGCAACAAACTCAATATACTGAGACATTAATTCGGCATTCATACCTATAAGCTTCACAGGTAGTGCATCTACAATGAATTCTTGCTCGATACTTACCGCATCAGTGATAATCTCGTATATTTTCTCTTGCGAAAATTTTCCTTGGATGTAGTCTTTATACAACATACATGCAAAGTCTCTGTGTAAGCCTTCATCTCTAGAAATCAATTCATTAGAGAATGTAAGTCCTGGCATCAGACCTCTTTTCTTCATCCAAAAGATAGAACAAAAGCTCCCAGAAAAAAAGATGCCTTCTACAGCGGCAAAAGCTACCAGTCTCTCAACGAATGTACCATTGTCTATCCATCGCAACGCCCAATCAGCCTTTTTTCGTACACAATCTATGGTATCTAGTGCATTGAATAATTTATCTTTTTCTGCTGGATCTTTGATGTAGTTGTCTATAAGAAGAGAGTACGTTTCTGAGTGTATGTTTTCCATCATGATTTGGAAACCATAAAAGAACTTAGCTTCAGGTATTTGTACTTCAGAGATGAAGTTTTCCGCTAAGTTTTCGTTTACGATACCATCACTAGCAGCAAAGAAAGCTAAGATATGAGAAATGAAATGACGTTCGTTGTCATTCAGTTCTTCCCAGTCTTTCAAGTCTTGGCTCAAATCAATTTCTTCAGCTGTCCAGAAACTTGCTTCTGCTTTTTTGTAAAAATCCCAAATACCATCATGACCAATAGGGAAAATGACAAATCTGCCTTTGTTTTCTTTGAGTATTGGTTCTTCATGATTCGCTAGTTCTGACATAATGTTTTTTTATTAAATAACTATTTTAGAAGGGTAGAAAAGATATTAAAAAAACGTAAACGCAATTGCTTATATAGTTAAGCATTTTGGATATCGCCGTTCTACAAATATGCTTGATTCAATTTGTTTTCCCACGATAAATAAATGTCAACTTTTCCACACAAAATCAACCAGGTTTTTAACATTTTTTTAATAATTTTTTTCTTGTATTTATGATTATATTTTCACATATATATTTACGTTTTAAAAACAAAATTTAAATGTATTGAAATTAAAT
>WTJX01000136.1 GCA_011524675.1 Cytophagales bacterium | reverse complement strand
TCAGCGTTATACAATAGTTTAAAATCCTCATTTACAATCAGTAAACTGCGGTTTCTAAACTATTGAAAGCCTTGACTAAGCACAAAACCTTAGTTATTCAAAGCCTTCTAACAAACACAAAGATACCAAAAAGCACCAAAGTTTAAGAATAAGGATATAAAAGTAATGAAGCGGATTAACCTTTTGTCTGATTGAAGGCTAATTTATGATTAGAAAACCTAAGCTGCGGAATTTGATACTATAAGTAGTCATCCAAAAATACTTATGATAAAAAACAAGTGAAAAAACTCTTTTTTTTATAATCATAAAAAGTTAACCCCACTTCGTAGATAAAAAGACATCTTTCAACTTACTACAGCGCGTCTTTCTTCTTTGATCTGAACTAAAGTTACTCGTTTTTCAACCTAGAATTATTTTTATCTGCCTACTTACATTCACAAAAGCAATTCGTTACCTTTGCATCAGTTAAATGTTTTATCTCTAAGGAGGTACTCTTTGACTAAAATGAAATAGTTGGTTATGAGAAGGCTTTGCAAAACCATCTTAAGTACTTATTCAGCGTTATACAACATTTTGAAAGCCTTGACTAAGTACAAAATCTTAGTTATGCAAAGCCTCCTATAAAACATCTTAGAAAGAGATATAAATTAAAATACCATTTACAAATGAAAAAGCTATTATTTCTCACCCTCTTATTTGGATCTTTTTTGTCCATAGCTCAACAACCACTAGAGCATAAGAAGAAGTTTTATGTAGATCCAAAAACAAATAAACTCTACTGGCCCGAAGATGTAGGCATGTATTTGTTTGCTGCCGATAATCCAGAAGGTAAAAACGCCACTAGACTAGAAAGCGAAGCTTCTGAACAATATACTAATCCTATGTATCTGGATACTGAAAACAAAAACTACATCAGATCTAAGTGGGCGGTAGATAAAAACACAAAAAAATTGGCAAGTCCACAACAAGAAATACTCTTTGAAGTATATAGAGATGGTATAGCCCCTAATACAAACATTAGCTTTGATCAAAAGCCTTACATCAAAGATGGAAAAAACTTTTACGGACAAGAAACTATCCTAAGCATCACTTCTACAGACCTTGCCTCAGGACTTGAACAAATCTATTATTCTCTAGACCAAAAGGAGTATGCCATCTACAATGAAGAAATAGCTATTACAACTGAAGGAGCACACACACTGAGCTACTATGCGGTAGATAATGTGGGAAATGTAGAAAAAGTTCGTACCTATGATTTTTCTATTGATAAAACTAAACCTACTACCAAGCTTGTGGTTAGTGGTGATTTATACAAAAGTGACTTAGTTTCTACTAAAAACAAATTCACCTTAAACGCTAATGACGAGCTATCAGGAGTCAAAAACACATACTACGAGATTGATGGGGTCAAAAAAACTTACTATAAAACATTTAGCTTATATGGGCTAAAAGACGGAAGTCATACCCTCAACTACTACTCTACCGATAAAGTAGGTAATAAGGAAGAAACATCTACATTCAAATTTGATGTTGACAACACACCTCCTGAAGTAGATATTTATGTAGTAGGAGACCAGTACCAAAACAGAGGTAGAATATATATATCTTCAAGAAGTAATATCGAAATAAAAGCTGAAGATGATATAGCTGGTGTAAAAGAAATCGTCTATAGCGTTGATGGTGGAGACTCACAGAAATATACGGGACCTTTCCCACTCAAAAAATCTGCGGGTGAACATATCATTTCATTTTGGGCTGTGGATAATCTAGGTAATGGTGCTGATGGAAAAATCTCTGATAAGTATGCTAAGAGAAAAGGGCTTGACTTAGACTTAAAACCACCTGTTATATCTCATACTTTCTTGGGAAGTAAAATTTCAAGAGGTGACACTACTTACATATCCAAAAACACGAAAATCAAACTTAGTGCAAAAGACAACATCGGCATAAGTAAAATTGGTTACAAACTAGATGGTAAAGCTGGTATTGGGTATGACGCTCCTTTCCTTGTTACAGAAGAGGGGATGCACAGCATTAAATATTATGCTACTGATATCGTAAACAATAGAAACATCATGGACTTTGGTTTCTATGTAGATAGTAAAGGTCCTAATATATCGCATGATTTCAACGCGGCTAAAATAGGTAGCATTACCTTAAACAGACGTTCCTCTGACTTGCCTGTATATGCTGCTGGTACTAAACTTAGTATAGAAGCCGCAGACGATGAGGTAACCGTTGAAGATTTATTCATCTCACTAAATGGTAAAAGCTTTGTGCCTTATATCAAGGAAATCACCTTAACAGTAAAAGGACAAAATAATTTTGTCTTAAAGGCTATTGACGAACTAGGAAACGAAAGTATTACTGAGAAGTTTGAGTTTTATATTGATTAAATATACACGTTTTAAGTTTTACGTTCTAGGTTATAAGTTTTAGGTTATGAGCCTTGCGCTATGAGTTATGAGCTATGGGCTCTGAGTTTTTTAATCATGACCTTGTGAGCTAAATTTCTTTTATCCTTAATCTTTTAATATAGTAGTTTTATGTGTTTTAGTGTGTTCAAGTTGAAAAAGCTTTGCGCAATGAGCTATGTGCTTTGAGTTTTTTAACCATACGCTTGTCTGTCGGTATTAACTCTACATTCGACATTTTACATTTTACATTCAACATGACCCCACGTATTCAAATAAACTTAACCACTTACCTACTCAAATGG
>WTJX01000214.1 GCA_011524675.1 Cytophagales bacterium | reverse complement strand
AGTATGCGGGAGGGAATCAAAGATTAAAGAGGAGAAAAAACGTTAAAAAATAGATAGAGTTTAATCTACACTACCTATCATTTGTATTGTGTATTAGTAAACGACACCTTATTCAATAAAGCTTTGCAAAACCATTTTTTGCACTAATTTTAAAACTTTTCACCCAAGTGTTTTTTATGAAGTGAATTTAAAAACTCGCCTTTATCAAAGTCCTCAACAAATCCTGAGTCTTCTCCTTTTTTCAGTGCTCGTATTAATTCTTTTTTCTTATTTTCCTCTTGTTCCAACAATCTTAATGCTGTCCTAACCACTTCGCTTGCAGAAGAAAATCTACCTGTAGCTATCTGTTCACCTATAAACTGATTGAAGTAGTCTCCTAGTAATATTGATGTGTTTTTTCCCATGAAGTTTTTTTATTGGTTGACTTTGCAAAAGCTTCTATAAATATACCAATTACTGGTATCTAATACAAATTGTTTGTTTTTATGGCAAGGATTGGAAAAAACATTCAAAAAATACGTCAGATAAAAAATATTTCGCAAAGCTATATGGCTACCAAGCTAGACATCTCGCAGGGGACATACAGCAAAATGGAAAATGAAGAACTAGGCATTAGAGATGAGCTTTTTGAGCAAATAGCCGAGCTGCTAGAAGTAGATAAAAAAATCATTGAAAACTTTGATGAAGCTATTGTTTTTAACACCATAGAGAATATTAGTGACTGTTCTGGAGGTATAGGGATGCACAGTACAATCAATAACTACAATATAGACCCCAAAGTGGAGGAGGCTTACAAAAAGCAAATACAGCTATTAGAAGAGCAAAACGCCCTACTTCAAAAACAGTTGGATGCCATGAAGGGGGAGTAGTGATTAGGGATTATGGATTATGAGTTATGGTTTTTTACAGTGATTAGTGGTTAATGATTAGTGATTAATACAGGGATTCCGGATTTAAAAATAAAAAGTCAAAAAACAATAAGTTTTGAGGGAAGGCTTCCTTCATTTTTCCTAAAAAGTATAAGTTTTAGGAAAGAAAGGAGTTTAAGTGATAGAAAAGGAAGACTTCCCTAGTTAAAAGCGGAATCCCTAGACTTAAGAAGTAAGACACAAGACGTAAGAAATCAACTTGTGTATTATATGGTACGAGATTAAAAGCACAAAGCACCAAGAATAGCATATAAAAAAGGAAGACATGCTATTCTTGGTGCTTTGATCGTTTAGAAAGAAAGTACTATTCTTTGTAGCTTAAAGCTTACTTTATCTCTGGGCATCTTTCAAAAGTAATGCTTTCATCAAAAAGCTTACGATAGGTATGGTGTGTTTTAGCGATATCTCCTATCTCTCCTGCCACTTTAATCATTTTAGGATTAAAGTCTCCTATCCAGTTCATTTCATAGTCTATATACCTACCTCTTATGATGCCTTGCACCATCTGACGGCAAAACTCTACGATAGCGGCTTCAACGCCTTTGCCTTGAAAGTCTGGTACTACACCAAAGGCTCTGCCGACCATTTTCTTGACTGTACGGAACTTTTTATGATACAAAAATTTGAGCTTACCCAAGAGGTTAAGTTTACCACCCAAATGTTTCATAATCTGATTTACTTCTATAAAGTTGAAAAAGAAGGCTATAGGCTCATCGTTGTGGTAGGCAAAATAAAGAATCTTAGGATCTAAAATAGGCTTCATGCTTTTCATGATGGCCTTTGCCTGCAAGCTGGTCATGCCTTTTACCCCTGAGTGGTTGACCCACGCTTTATTATAGATGGTTCTAAAGTCTTCTGTAAACTTTTCTAACTGTTTGATATCCAAATACTTAAAAGAATAAGCGGGATTGTTCATGATCCTGTCCGCTTTGGCTTTGTACTTGGGCTGCAAAGGAGCATTTACTTTCCTAGCAAAGGTGTATTGTTTAAAGTAAAGTTGAAAGCCGTAATCTTCAAATAATTTTTGATAATAAGGGAAGGTATATGGCATTTTGTAATTAGGGTCTATATCGTGCCCTTCTACAAGTAGTCCCCACCATGTGTCTCTCTCTCCGAAGTTGATAGGGCCTTCCATGGTGTTGATCCCTTTATTTTCTAACCATGCTTTGCAGGTATCAAATAAAGTATATGCTGCTTTTTGATTGTCTATGCATTCAAAGAAGCCCATCCCTCCTACTTCTAGCTGTTGCCCAAGGCTATTTTTTTCTTTTCTGGTTTTTTTATTGATAAAAGCTGCGACACGCCCTATCGTTTTGCCATTGTCTTGTAATATCCAGCGAGTGCATTCGCCATGACGGAAAAACTTATTTTTCTTTGTATCAAAGACTTCTTCTACGTCTTTGTCTAAGGGTCTGATCCAGTGCTTTTCTTGTTTATACAATGTTACTGGGAGTTTCAAAAACTCTTTGATATGAGCAGGGCTTGTTACTTCTATGACGTTCATCCTATGATTTGAAATAGTTAAATATAGTAGATAAAAAGCTAGTTTACATTAAAATCGATCATTCTGCTTTTTACAAAAAGTCTGCATTAAGTACAAGGTACAAAGTACCAAGTACAAAGAATGGTTGCTTTTAAGTTATTTGAGTATTAAGCAGTATTTTAGTTTTTGCTTTAAGTAAGTGGACAGAAATAATTGTTTTTTATGATAAAGATTTTTGTCCACCTACTTACTATTTCTACTTTACGAAGTTAAAACTAAAGTTCATTTTTTATGCGTTAGGGATAGAAG
>WTJX01000607.1 GCA_011524675.1 Cytophagales bacterium | reverse complement strand
GTCACAGAGAGCTCATGTAATTCATAATGGTTAAAATCTATAGAATACAAAACATGTAATAAAAACTCCTGATTCACTTGGGGTCTAGACCCTATAGAGACTAAAACCGAAAGAATTAGCTGTTGCATTTTTTCTCGTTTAGAAAATTGGCCTCCATTAATAGAATTCATAATCAAAATTGTTTTTATTTAAAAAAATAAAACGATAACACTAAAAAATTTCAAGAAAATAGTTAATAAGTGGTAATACAAAGATACACTCGCAAACCATCCACTGTCTACATAATAAATAGTAAGACAGATTAACGACCAACCCTACACTGAATCGATTTCAAACATGAAAAACCTCATTCAAAAAACAAACCTAACGTCAAGAAATAAAATCCAAAATAAATGAGAAAAATTTAAGAAAATTAATATAGCTAAACATTTTAGTTCCATGTATAAAGAAATATAATCAGACGATAGTTATTATTTAATCCCACACTCATGAGTGAAAAATCCAAAACAAAAGACATTTCTTTGACTCCATATTTGGATGCCAAAAGAGAATATAACGAGCGCTATGGTGCTCACATTCAACAGGCAAAACTATGGCAAAGGGTAGGCATCACATGCCTACTTCTCTGTATCGTGTGCGTTGTTGTTGTGTTACTCATCTCCAGACAACCTGCATTCGTCCCTTACATAGTTGAAATTGATAAGATTGGTAGAGTCAGCAATGTAAGCCTAGACTATAATAAGGGAGTCTTAACACCAACAATTATTAAAGCACATATTGCCAACTGGTTATCAGATACACGAAGTATTTATTCAGACGGCACAGCGCAAAGGAACTCTATTAATAGATGTTTTGGATCTCTATCAAACAACCATCCAAGTTTTCGATTTATTCGACAAATTTTACCTCAGCGACTCAAAAGAGCTAAAACAGAGTCTGTTTCGATCGAAATCCTTTCGACACCTCTCATGATTGCTGAAAACTCTTGGCAAACAGAATGGAAAGAAACAGTTCGATCAATTAGAGGAGAAATTTTGCGTGAAGAAATCTGGAAGGCGTCTCTTGTTTTATCCATCGAAGGACAACCTACAAAAGCAAGTCTATTCACAAACCCCTTAGGCATCTACATTAAAAGCATTGATTGGGCAAAACAATCTGAAGAAACCTTTTAATTATTTGAGTAAATTATGATTCCAAAGAAACATTATCTCCTCACTATCTTTTGCTCACTTACATTGGTTGGTCATTCTCAGTTTGATCAAAACGGACTACCTCCAGGATTTGCTGATCAAGCAATCCCTGACAACATTGAAGAAGAAGAGGAAAAGACGCCCATATCAAAAGCTGCTCCTAAGACCGACAAAAAGTCTCTTATCCCTGTAAACGAGGATCTCACCAAAGAAATTCGGGATAAGATTGAAACTCTACCTGCCGGTAAATACTTGAGCAAGCCTCTTACAAGTCAACTTTATCTCAGATTGACAGACGGTCAACACGGAGAGCAAGCCCTTAGACTGATAAGAGAGTGGGAAGATAACGGTGCTCCACCAGACATCACTTACAATGGTGAAATTCAGTATAAATTAGGAAAAGGAACCCCACTCGTTCTCGTAAAACCAGCCCACCTTTCTAGCGTAAAGTTTCAAGAAGGCGAAATCATTAAAGACATCCTTCTTGGAGACTCGACTAGATGGGAGGTTGTCCCGACTTATGAAGGAGACGGCCAATATCAAAGACCTTACCTTGTTGTTAAATGTAGTGAGTCTGGTATTTCTACCACTCTATTTGTTGCAACAAACTTCCGTCTTTACAGATTACAACTTGCCAGCTCCGCAATCTTTGACACCCCCATTGTTTCTTTTCAATTCCCACCTCGACCAGATCTTTTAAGGAAAAATGAAGAAGAAGAGGCGAAAAGACTTATGCTTGAAGAGCAAAGACGTTATGAACGTGAACTATTAGAAGAACAACATAGAAAAGAGCAATTAGAAAAAGACGAGCAAATTGCCCTATTACAAGAACTACTCGAAAAGCAAAATGCACCTCAAGAGGCAGAAGTTCCCAAGAAGACCATTATTGATAACACTAAGCATATTCACCTAGATCACAACAACTTAGACTTCAACTATAAGATAAAGAAAAAAGGGGCCTTTAAGCATGAGCCTCTATGGATGCCCAAACAAGTATTCAATGATGGCATTAGAACTTATATTGTGATGCCTAAGGTAACTCAAGTCACCTCTGCTCCTATTCTGCTAAACAGATTTCAGGGGAAAAATGAAATGCTAAATTATAGACTCGTTGGAGACAGATATATTGTTGATCAATTATTCCATGAAGCGGTTTTATTATCTGGTGTAGGAAAAAACAAACAAGAAGTTCGTATATTATATGGCCAATAAAAAAATCATATATAGGAAATATAATCTCATGCTAAAGCGGAGTTTCCTAGAGAGTGCACTCTACGCTCTTTGCTTCGCTTTATCTTTTGTATCCTGCTCTACAACGAGCCTCAATAGTTCAGCAATGTTTCTATCTGATCGCTCAGTAGAAAATATCGCAACAGAAATAACAAAAAATATTATATCTTATCCAGAACCCCTTCTGATAGAAAGTAATAGGAAAATCAATAAAGCCATTGGACAGTCGTTACTTAACAATGGTCTAGATATTCAATTTTATACGAGATCTTTTGGTCAGAAGACCCCAAAAAACAGCGCTT
>WTJX01000100.1 GCA_011524675.1 Cytophagales bacterium | reverse complement strand
AAGAAGTTACAGAAGTAGCAGGCAAATCCATTACTTACCTCAAAGATGTAAGACCCATCATGGAAAAGTATTGCTTTGGTTGTCATGATGAAGACCTGCAACGTGGAGGAGTACAGTTAGACAACCTTAACCCAGACTTTGTTGAGGGGCCAGATGCCGAATCGTGGCATTCCGCCTTAGACCAAATCAACGCTGGAGCGATGCCACCAGAAGGAAAAAGAAGATATACCGATGAAGAAAGAAGAGTCTTAGTAGATTGGATTACGGCATCATTGGAAGAAGCAGCTAAAGCAAAAAACGAAAAAAACAATGAAAATAGAGCTAACCTAAGAAGGCTTACCAAAGCACAGTACACCAATTCTTTAAAGAATGTGTTAGGTCTAGACATAGATTTTGGAAAATCATTACCAAACGACGGAAAGTCAAAAATGGGTTTTACCAATAATGCAAACATATTGCAAGTATCTCCTTTGCATATAGACTATTATCAAAAAATAGCAAGAGAAGCTCTAGACAAAGCTATTGTTTATGGTGAGAAACCAGCTAGTACACGCTACAAAGTCGCTATAAAAAAAGACATAAAACCAGTCATGAAAGGTGGTGAGTTTGGTGGTTATAAAACTGTTATTATTAGCAAGGATGACTTCAAAGTAGATATGCTAGACAATGATGGCAATATTATCACCACAGCGCAAGATAATAATCTCGCTAAAAAAATTGGTAGTATATGTTTGGACATGAGAGGATCTGATAGAAACCGTTTTTCCATAGATAAGGATGGGATAACGTTATATTCTTCTTTACCACACAAAGAAGTACCTCCAGAGTCTTGGCAAGGACCTTCTCCGAATTTTAAGTTATTGATTAGAAACAACTTTCCTTCTGAGGGACGTATAAAAATAAAAGTAGAAGCGTCTCAAGGAGTTATGTTCAAAAAGAAAATGAATACATTCATATCTTTTGGTAATGAGGAGAGAAAACCAGCACCCCAGCATAGTGAAGCTATAGTTCTTACGCCTAAAGGTTTTTACAGTTTAGAAAACCTAGTACGAAGCAATGACCAAAAACTTATGACATCCAAAGAAACACCGAAAGCTTCTTCGGCAGAGATCTACACAAATGTTTCTTCTTCAGGGTTCTATCAAGCAGACCTAACACACCCCTATAGTGCAGCAGAAAATATGCCTAGTTACAAAGTTCAGCTTGGTAAATCTCAAGTAGAAAACAGATTGAATCTTGATCCTTCTTTGAAAGATAAGGAGAGTATTACTACTCCTTTAGGTGCTATATTTCTTACAAAAGGGAGTCATAAAATAACGATAGGAGGAAAGTTCTTTGTAGGAATGAGTAAGCTCACTTTTACTCCTATGGAGGACAAAGATCCTTATCTTGTAAAGTTAAAAAAGATAGAAGAAGAAGAAAAATCTTTAGCATATACTGTTAAAAACACAAGCGGTTACCCTTCTATCAAACCTTTCATAGGAACACGAACAGATGATGGTATGCAGTACCAAGCATTCAAAGAATCTAAAGAAGTACGCACTGCTATTAAAGATTTTGAAACCTTTGAATTCACAACACATTTAGAAAACTACCCTACACCAGCATATGACCCTAGAGATAAAGGGACACTCGCCAATACGCTTATTATTGGATTGTGGAACAATAATCTAGTCAAAAAGAACGGTGCATCAGGAGCACCACTACTCATCAAATCAATAGAAGTAGAGGCTCCTTATTATGAGACTTGGCCACCAAAGAGCTATACCGACATCTTTTTTGATTCAAAGAAAAAAGAAAACAAGGAAGCTTATACCAAAGAGATTTTGACTGCTTTTATTTCTAAAGCTTTTAGAAGAGAAGCAAGCTCTTATGAAATCAATAGTTATATGACTTTTTGGAAAACCATCAAAGATGACTACCCTGTGTATGAAGAAGGTGTAAAAGAAGTATTGATCAGTGTTTTATGTTCACCACAGTTTTTATTCATCTATGACACCAAAAAAGACAAGAAGAGCAAAGACAAAGAAGAGTACCTATTGGCTTCAAGACTATCTTATTTCTTATGGAATGCTCCACCAGATAAAGAGTTACTTTCTTTAGCCGCCAAAGGAAAGCTTAAGAAAGCTCTTCCCTCGCAAATAAATCGTATGGTCAATGATGAAAAAATATGGCATATGATCAGAGCATTCACCTATGAGTGGTTACGCATAGATAGACATCAAAGCATGCGTGTAAGTATAGATGCTTACCCAGACTTTACTCGTTTTGTCAAGGAAGATATGGTAGACGAAACATACCACTTCATACATCATATATTGAAACAAGATTTAAGCATAGAAAACTTAGTAGACTCAAAGTTTGCGATGCTCAATCAAAACTTAGCAGAGTTTTACGGTATCAAAGATGTGAAAGGCACACAGTTTAGACCAGTCATGTTAGCTTCAACAGCTAGAAGAGGAGGATTGTTATCACAAGGAGCGTTTTTGAGTGGCCATTCTGATGGTACACAGGCACATACCATCAAGCGAGCAGTTTGGTTAAAAGAAAAAATCTTAGGAGAAACACCACCGCCACCACCACCCAATGTTCCTGACTTAAACCCAGAGACACCAGGTTTTGAAAAAATGACACTCAAAGAACAATTGTTTGTACATAGAAACAAGCCTTCTTGCATGGACTGCCATCGAAAAATAGACCCATTTGGTGTAGTGTTTGAGAA
>WTJX01000020.1 GCA_011524675.1 Cytophagales bacterium | reverse complement strand
CATTTGTAGAAGCTGCATACAAGTCGCTGATCTTTAATCCTGTTAATTCTTTTTGCTGGTAATACTTTAGGTAGAACTCACCTGTTGGAGATAACTTTTCAGTTTTATCTGGGTCTGTAACACGTAAAGCTAGTAATGAGTCCCATATTTGTTCTGCACTCATTCTTAATACGGGTCTAAACGCCAACAACTTCTCAGGACTCATCAGCTTTGAACTAGATTTTAATCTGAATGCTTTTGTTTTTAACAAAACTCGCTGAAAAGCTTTCAGATCAAACTCCTTTTCGAGCATCAGTTGCTGAGCAACGGCACCAAGTGCGGGGTAGTCACTTTTATTCCATTTTACATATTTATCAATCGGTGTGTAGAGAGGGAATCCATATATACGTTTCCACATCCTGTTTGTGATTACGGAGCTGAATTGAACATTGTTTGGAGAAGCCATCCAATCTGCAAACGATTCTAGTACATGTTGGCTGGCTTTATCTGCAGGGAACTTCAGTGATTCACCATACGGAGTTCTGGCTCCTACATAGTCTCCTTTTTCATATTCAGAGCCTCGATAGTCCTCTGGAACTTTCAATCGACCTGCCTCTAAGTTAACGGCATAACTTTTAGATAAAATGTCTTCTCTAAGATACTTAAATAAATTCCCAGTATTTTCCCGGTCATATTTAACTTTAAAGTCCTCGATGGCATCTTTATAACCCTTTCTCCAATCAGGAAGTCCTCGCTTAATTTTATTTCCTGACCAGAAGGCAGCCAGTTCATAAAATTCCTCTTGGGTCCAATCCTCGAAGGGGTGGTCGTGACACTGAGCACATTCAATGGTCGTTCCCGTTAAGGTTCTCATTAACAATCCGGTTTCAGCATTAGGCATTGTTGCCACACGTATATTCATGAAGGTGGCTGGATTCTCCCAAACGCTACCTTCAGCTAATAGCATTTCACGAACTACGCTATCCCAAGTTTTATTTTTTCTCCAAACCTCAGACCGCCAATGACCGGTCATCATTTTAATATTATTGGTAACATCAGACATTCGCAAAACGTCCGCAAACCAATTTGACATATGACTGACCCACCCCTCAGAATCTAGAAGACGGTCGACTTCATTATTCCATCTGTTTTTATCATTAGAATCCAAATATGAGGACAATTCTTTATCGGTTGGTATCCTTCCAATAGCGGTGAGGTATAATCGTCTCAGCAATACGGGATCCGATTCATCTAAAAAAGTAACCTTTCCAGTAATCTTAGATCTTTGCTCTTGGTAGGACTCCCCCCATACTTGATCGATTTCAGCTGGGGAAATTCGATCAGACCCCAAAACGACACCAAGCATCCCAATGAGGGATGCAAAGCATAAAAAATCACGACGATTCATATCACAATAAGGAATAGCGCTTACTACTTATTCGCACCTAGTAGGTAATTAACACTGTTACTTATAATATTTAGTACTTCTGGCTGTTGCCATTCAATCATATCGTGACCTAAACTAAACACCACTACTTTTGATTCGCCCAATGGGTGCTCCCAAAGAACGGCAGCCGAATCTACTCTATTCTTATTCACATTTTGATATCCCTCCAGTAAGACCACCGAATTAGGAGAGTCCTGAGGAGTAATCGCATTGTTATAAAGTTCCGAGTTTTTACCTGATCGGAAGGGTTTAAAGCCCTCCGTTATAAAATGACTAACTTCAGTGGAGCGGATCTCTATTGGTTTACGCGGACCATGCTTGAATGAAGCAATTCCAGTAAATCTTGACCAAGCTGGAAATGTCTCTCCAGGCTTCATTGTCTCCCACTTATCAAGCAGTTTTTGACTCGTTTTTGCTTTTGCTGGCTGACCTGGAACTTGAGTATCTCCCATTTTGAAAGTTGGCCAAAAACTATGCAACGTTCCGTGAATGACTAAAGCTGGAACTCCTAACTCTTCCGTTTGACGAATGACATTATGAGCAGCAATTAGGTTATCAGACTTGGCTACACAAATATTATACACTACGAGGTCATAACCTTCGGCGAAATCAGATGCGGCTAAACTCTCTACAACTTGCTCATCCGTTCCTGTTAAGTTAGTGACCTCCCAACCTTGTTCGGCTGCCATTTCCATGAAGGCGTGCTTCTGGGGTACGGTTAAGTGGTAGTTCCCAGGTTCGTGATCGACATAAAGAATTTTTTTACTATGAGCTCCTTTACAAGATACCGTGAAAATGGAAGCTATTACTAATAAACAGCATGTCAGTACTTTTTTATACATGTTTTCTAATTTCATTTATTTTTTTTCTAAATTGATGTTTATGGCGTTAATTGAAAAGGGTGGTAGCTGGACGCTTAAGCTTCCATTATCAGTTTTTAATTTATGTTTGGTTTTAGTGTGATCGAAATCTCCTGGAGATTTAGCGCTCAAAGTTTTCAAGTTGAATGTAGCTCCCTCTGCAACTCCTTTTACAAAATATTCCATGGGTACAGAAGTTCCTTTTTTGTTGGAAATCAATAAGTTGATTTCGTTCTTATTCTTATTGTGAAAAGCAAATACAGGTTGCTTTTTGTTTTGGCTATTGGTCTTGATTAAATCGCCGACTGCAAAATCGTTAACTAACTTAGAGACATAAGCTCGGTTCGTGAACGCCCCTTCGTCGTCAATTAGGGCGAAGCATAGCTCGGAAGGTCCGTTTTTACCTCGATTCCATAGGTTGGTTGTTGACCAGTAGTATGCACACTGCACGTTAGGTGCTACCACTAGTTCCATTAATAGATCGAACCAGCACAAGGATTTACCCCAGTCGTTTGTCGCTCGGCCTTCTAAAAGTTCTCTTTTTCCCCAAGCATTTGTTTCGGTGATTAGGATAGGTAAGTTTCCATACTGTTTACTGAAACGTACTACGGTTGGGATGTTGTATGCTAATCTCCCGTTAAAATTAGACCAGTCTTCATAGGTGGTCATTTTATCTGAAATATTATGCAAATATTGGTGTGCTGATAAAAAGTCGACAAGCCCTTCATCCTTTGAAGCCTTTAAGAACTCTCGGTAGTAGTCGGCTCGTCCGATGATACCGAAGCTGGTTTTAATCGTTGGATCCTCGGCCTTCATCGCTCTCACGAATCTTTGGTAAACCTCAAGATACTCGTCTCTAGAGATGATGTCGCGGTGGTGGTCGATTTCATTGCCAATTTGCCAGTAGCCAACTTTGTAGCCTTTCTCTTTTGCGTATTTGACCCATTGGGCTGCCGTTTTTACAAGTTTATCTAAAGTTGGCCCCTTTTTGTATTTATATGAAAGAACGTTAACAACGACTAATGGTTCGGCTCCAATCGCCTGACAAGTCTCCATGAACTCATCAAAATCCATGGTGTCACCTTTCATGGATAAATCCGGATTGATCCCCCATCCCCACCTATTTGTATTCGCTAAAAAACAATGCGGTGTTGCAACCTTTTGCTTCAATCCATCATGGGGGCTTCCTGCGTCAATGTCATGCCAAAGATAGAGGTCGGAAACATGCCCTCCTGGGAAGCGTAATGCCCCTAGGCCTAATTCTTTAAGTTGTGGTTTCAGGTCTCGTCTATCCGCAGAATCCCTGAGCCATGCAGATACTGCGCCACAAGGTTTGTTGATCCCTTTTTTAAGAACTACACTAGGATCAATATGATATTGATTGGCGTGATGTTCCGCAAGGGCAGGAGAGAGCTGTAAAACGACGGCTATCGCTATTAGTAGGTTTTTATTCATGGTTAAAAACAAGTTCATCATAGAGTTTGCTCAGTTCAGCTAGTTTCGCAGGGTGAGATGAAGAGAGGTTGTTTGATTCTGATAGGTCGCTATCTAAGTTGAATAGCATTGTGTCATCCGCTTTCAGCTTTAAGCCCTTGTAGTTGACAAATTTCTCTTTGGTGTAGACTTCAATGTATTTCCAGTCTCCAACTCTCAAGGCAATCTGCCAGTACGGTCTTCGCTTTTTGTGGTCATAGAAAAAGGATTCTTCTAAAATTGCTTTATCAAATTTTCGTTCGCCACCTAGTAATGCGTTCCATTCTGCCTTGCTGTCTAGTGCCTCAATGTTGCTCAAATCTAAGTTGAAAAAATCTCCAAAAGATGCCATTAAATCAATCTGGCTAAACAGTTCATCGGAAACTCCAGGAATAATTTTCTCTGGCCACGAAACGATAAAAGGAACTCTGGTGCCACCCTCATATATCTGGTATTTCCCACCGCGATATGGCCCTGAGCCGTCATGCCCTTGGTCTACTTCCTTTGTGGACGTCAAGACTACACTGCCATCTGCGTATCCGTCATTATATACAGGTCCATTGTCACTCGAAAAAATCACCATGGTATTATCTTTTACGCCGTATTTCTCCAAAATAGTTTGAATAGCGCCTACGGAATAATCCAACTGTAGTAATGCATCCCCTCGGTAACCTAAGCCGCTTTTGCCGTGAAAACGTTTATGAGGCATTCGAGGTACATGAATATCTTGACTGGCAAAATAAAGGAAAAATGGTTGTTGCTGATCTACCTTGGCTTTAACAAAAGCTTCAGCTTTTTCAACGAAGACATCAGCCATCGTTTCATCGTCCCACAAAGCGGATTTACCACCCCACATATGACCGATACGGCCAACGCCTCCGATCACTGTATCATTGTGCCCATGCGTGCTTTTGTAGTAAGTCATCGCCTCAGGAGTCACTTTTGCATTAGGATATTCAGTGACTTCAACCCCTTCTGGTTTTGAGCCCACATACAGAGGGTCGGAATCATCTAGATTGACCACATGATGATTTTCTAAGTAAACGCAGGGGACTCGGTCATTCGTTGAAGGTAGTAGAAAAGAGTAATCAAACCCTAGCTCGATAGGGCCAGGCATCACCGCCTCATTCCAGTTTACGGCTTGCCCTCCGTCTCCTAACCCCAGGTGCCATTTGCCGACTACGCCAGTTGAATACCCCTGGGATTTAAACAAGTCCGCTAAGGTATATGTGTCTTGCGGAATAATAAGAGGGGCATTGGGAGGTAAGATTCTTATCCCTTCTCTGAAGGGGTATTTTCCCGTAAGCATGCCGTAACGGCTAGGAGTACAAGTAGATGATGTACAATGAGCATCAGTAAACCTCACACCATCAGCGGCGAGTTTGTCTAGATTCGTCGTTTCTATTTTACTAGCGCCGTAACAGGACAAATCCCCCCAGCCTACATCGTCAGCATAAACAATGACTACATTCGGTAAAGGGGTATCAAGTCCACATGACACGCTTTGTAGAGATGAAACCTGTAACAAGGAACTAAGGAAAGCGGCTAAAGTATGTGGAGTGTGACATTTGATCATAAGAGACGTCTTTTACTTAAAAAACCCCACTAAAATCCAATTTTCCACAGTTCCCCCCGAATCTTGAATAATTTTTTCTTTCTTAAAAAATCAAGTAGCACTAAAAAATAATGTGGCGAAAAATCTAGATACACAAAACACTTTGATTTTCAGAGCCTGCGATCTAAGTGACTCTCAAGCATGGGAATCCCTTTATCAGCAGTATAGAGAGTTTGTGCTTTATTGTCTCCATCAGCTTAATGTAAATCCTCAAGATATCGAGGATTTAAGCCAAAGTATTTTTTTAAAACTGACTCATAAGTTAGTTCAATACAATCGAGAAAAAGGAAGGTTTCGTAACTGGTTTCGTACTCTCATAAAAAATGAGTACTTAAACTACCTAAGAAAAAACGACCGAAGGTCTAACCGAGAGCAACAAAGCCACGACCTGAGTGAACTCGCCTCACAAAACCGAGAATCTGAGATTGATAAAACGATTCAAAAAGAATGGGAAGACTACGTTTACAAAGTGGCAATTCAACGCCTGCAAAAAAGCCTTCGAGGCAAAGCTATTGAAGTTTTCAAATTAACCATGAAGGGGGTTTCTGTAGAAGAAATTGCAAGGCAACAAGGAATCAAAACAAGCTCTGTGTATACGTTACGTCAACGCGCTCAAGAAGTTGTTACTCTGGAAATCGCAGACATTAAGCAAAATTATGGATTCTAACTCCTCTTTGGAAGGTGCAGAGGGCATTGATTTTGAGGTTTTTAAGCGGTTTTTAGAGCAACCTGTTTCTCATCATGACTCTCATACAGAGCAAACGCCTAATACGCGATACAACAATTTTTCACTGATTGGCGAAGGCGGCCAAAAAAAAGTCTACCGATGCTTCGATAATAAACTTAGGAGATGGGTGGCTTACGCAACTTCTAAAGATTCTGAGTCATCAAGCACGCACAATTTTATCGTGTTTGAAGCTTGGATTGCTAGTTATCTAACGCATCCTAATATCGTAAATATATATGACATTGACCGGAATGAGGAACAAGCCTCCTTCTTTACAATGGATTTATCAGAAAAAGATTTACTACAATTTATTCATAATGAGCTCCACCCGCAGACAAAGCGAATCGAGTTGTTTCTAGCAGTTTGCGAGGCACTAGCCTACGCTCATAAAAAAGGCGTTTTACACCTCGATCTTAAGCCTCAAAATATCCAATTTATTAATAATGAATTACTATTGTCAGATTGGGGGAATAGTGAGATTGCACAAAAGCATGTTGATAATGAGAATTTAATCGATATTTACAAGATTCAGCCACCCACTCTTTATAACCAATGTAAGGGCAGTTTGGCGTATATGTCCCCAGAACAAGCAAGTCAAGGAGGGGAACACGACGAAACTTCAGATGTCTTTTCTCTAGGTTGCCTTCTCTATTTCTTCATCACAGGAGAAGATCCTCAGCGTCAAGCACCTCAAGAAACCATAGACCTGAGACCACTCAAGGCATTGTCTCCTAATGTTCATTTTTCCCTGTACAAGATTATAGCCAAAGCGACGTCAAAGAATAAAGTTGAGCGTTACCAGACAGTTAATGGCTTAATTAGCGACCTCTCAAAATTTCAGAAAGGATATTTAACATCTGTAGACCCCTCAGAATGGTATCATCAACTCTCAGCCTTTGTAACCAGACACCCCAAAGCCATTCTGACTTCTCTCGCTAGCTTGTCGCTAGCCGTGTGTGCTTTCTTTTATCATTATAATTCTAGTCAAATTCAAGAAGTTGAAGCCAATGAACTCAAACAAAAGGTAGAGGAAAAAAGTCTGCGCTTAGAAAGTATTTCCAATAATCTAATAGAATTGTCTGAGTACGGTTATCACAATTTTTGGCTTGCTGACCCTAGGCCAATTGTTGAAAACGATTTTAAAAGACTAGAAGTTATCCTATCTAATGACCCAACTAACCTTAAAGTCAAAGATAGACTGTTTCATTTGAACTTGATTATTTTTAACCCCGCTGGTGCACTCCAGTACTACGATCAATCTAATAAAAACCACCGTATATTGTTCGATTTGTTTGATGGTTTTAAACGTATTTCTTACAGTTGTAATTCGGACAAGCGCCCTAATATTCAAACCCTCAATAACTTTCTACGAAAAAATAAATTGAAAGGAGGCTGGAAGAACGAGTTTATGGCACAAGAGCTCATTGCGCAAATTATTCATTATGATTGGCATAAACGTTTCTATAAAAAGGGTTACAATCGAACGCTCATGCTTACATTCAAATCTCTTTTCTCTGACCGAAAGGGGTTTGATATTAAAGAAGGCAATCGGCACCTCATGTTAGCTGACCATAGCTTCTCTCCATTCTTGAAGTTAGGAGTGATGCAAGCCTTATTTGTAAAGCTTAGGTACGATAAGATAACGATAGAGACGAAGGCTCCAGTTTTTCTAGGCTATTTTGCTCAGACCACCTTTCAAGTCATTGATCTGAGTAACTCGTCGAATATTAAGACCACGAACAATGCTTATTTAATGCCAAGGCTAAGACGTCTGTATTTGCCGAGAAATTATGATGAGCTACCGCCCTTAAAAGAGTACATACAATCAAATCATGACGTAGAGTACATTTCACCATTCGAATAGAATGGTGAAGTAGGGAGGGTTACTTGCCCATAGATTGTATGTAAGCCACCAAGTCAGCAAATTCATTTAGCGTGAGACTGTCACACAAATGAAGGCTCATCATGTTTAAGCCGGGTTCACGTTTTGCTATGTCATCTATATTAACTTCGGTAGGGATGCCTGCAATATTATGTATAATAAGGCTATCTTTTCCTTCTTTTACAATGGTCCCCATTAACGAGCCACCTGACTTTAACGTCAGGCTTACCCAGGAATCAGCAATAGTCGCACCAGGCTTAATAATTGCCTCTGCTAGGTAAGTGTTAGTCTTATCGCCAAGTTTAGTCAAATCAGGACCTTTGACCACGGAGGTTCGGTCAATATTATGACAGCCAATACAGCCAACTTTTGTTATGACTTGCTTGCCGTTACTTGGTTTTCCTTTGTATTTATCGAAGTGCAATACGATGTCTTCAATTGCGGTATTGCCAATTTTAGCGACTTTAACACCATCATCATCACTAGGGCGTGGATTAAGTTTGGGGTGATAAGCTTTGTTCTTTTTTAGTACTTCTGCAAAAGAGTCAGATGAGAACTCGTTAGCAATCGTTGACAGAAATTCATCGATTGTCTCCGTTCCGTCCCATGATTGAGGGTAGAAATAAGGACCTGATGCATCAGGACGTGTCTTCCACCAAACTTTACCATCATTTGCTTTTTCTTCCTGATGCAGTCTCGCAATGACTTCTAGGAGCTGACCTTTAAGCGTCTTTTCGGCACTGCTAAAACGTTCTTGAATAGCTACAATAATCGCTTCGTGGTGCATAAATTTAGCAGTAGCTAGAGCCCCGTTTAAATGAGCTTCATTGCCTGTTTTAATCGCCTTGCTCACTGCCTCAACTGCATTCAATTTGACTAAAGTTTTTTGTGCTAAATGAGGTAAGATGATTTCTTTATTCGGTGTAGAGTGGGGGTTGAATTCACTAGGGGTTGTATAACCTTCGTCTATCAGCTCGTTAGCCAGCTCTTGTACCATAAAGACAACTCGACCACGGCGTGGGCCTTTCCCTTTCGCGCCCTTGGTAAGGACTCCTGTTGCCGTAAACGTCACCGCATCTTTGGGTAAATCGAAGACCAATTCAGACTGCGCATGAACGCCGAACCCTTTTTGTTGATTTCCTCTAAAAGTAATAGGGTTACCCAGGCAGTCGAGATTTAATCCAACCTCTCCCTTGGCGCTTATCGCTCTGGTTGGCGTTTTAGATAATAAATCAACGGTAGAACCATCTTTCAAAGTGACCACTGGGTTAATCCATGCTGCGTGGTCTAGCGTGTCTACACCATGTTTATCTACCACGAGTACTAGCTGAGACCAACTTGCGATATTAACGTCTATAGCAACACTCTTTTTGACTTGATCTAATGGCTTGCTACGGAAAAGGGCTGAAGACTCTTGTTTCCCATCCTTAGAGGAGTAAGCAGCCAATGGCAG
>WTJX01000653.1 GCA_011524675.1 Cytophagales bacterium | reverse complement strand
TCTCACAATACCCCGATTTATATTATGGAATAGGAACTGAAATTTCTGAAGACGATAATATTCTCTTTGAAAGTAATAGATTGATCTTTGATGTCGGACTTTATAAAAAAATATACCGTAATTTATTTTTAGGTTCAGAAATAAAATACTTCAATTATTACAATATTTCAACATTACAAATTAATCCTTATACAGAATTAAAGGATTCTTGGGATATTGGACTTAGCGGAACTATCTTTCACGATGCTAGAAACAACTTACTGAACTCAAGCAAGGGGTCTTACTTAAAATTCAACCTTGGTTATAACTATGGTACTAATAATTATATCAATGCTAAAATTGATATAAGAAAATATTTTACTACGAAGTATGCTTTTGTTGTCGCCTTAAGGTTCTATAATGCATTTATTTTTGGAGTACCTAATTTCTATGATTATTCTGTGTTAGGTGGTGACAAGTTCGTTAGAGGGTATTTTTATGGTAAGTATCGTGATAATAATTTGTCAACTCTTCAAACTGAAATTAGAACACCACTTATCTGGCGTTTGGGCTTGGCTATTATATCAGGAAGCTCTTCAATTTATAATAATTCAAACTTTGAATTTGATATAAAACCAAATTATGGATTAGGTTTACGTTTCCTAATGGATAAAAAAGATAATGTAAACCTAAGGTTTGACTATGTTATGGGAAATGAAAAAAATAAGGGGTTTTATATCAGTTTTGGAGAATCTTTTTAAGAATATAAAACAGCTTGCATATAATATATGAAAACTTACTAAATCTAAATCATAATTCTAATAAAACTACTGATATATACTTGTAGCAAATAACTCTTTTTTAGGAATAAAAAAATTATTAAAAGTCAGAACAAAATCGAAATAAACGGAATAAAGTTCCGTTTATTCGGATATTCTACACCATTTGAAACAAACATTAGACAAACATTAGATTGAAAACAATATTTCTGATTTTAGGATTAACAATACTTATATCTTGCAATTTGCAAACGAAAAAAGAAAGTAAAATATCGAAGGAACAAGTCCTTGAAAATATCCAGACTTTGCGAAACGCTGGATTTTTTGAGGTTTATGAAAGTATGAGTGATTTGGAAGTTTATGATACCATCTATGCTGACCGAAAAAAAAGGTATTCCGAGATTTTTGAAAAGCAATATGACCCAGGAATGGATTTAGATGCAATCAAACTTGCAGAATGCGATAAAACCAAATTATTATTTATTGACTTGGAGGCTGACGTTGCAATGGATAATAACGTCTATATTCAAGTAATTAAAGCTTTTGGAATACTATCAAATAAAAAATTTGACCCGACTGGCATAAAAGAACAATGGACATCTGAAACCGGTCCAATAGATGTTTCTTTTAAATCTAACGACTCGCTTATAAAGTTTAAACCTGAATACCAAGACGACTGGCTTCATGAAAGTGTTTTTAAAGTTTGTCTAGCAGAATTAGAACGCAATAGTATCCGAATTACGGACTGTTTATCTGATGATGGGTACGGATATGGACAGGCTATTGCAATTATGAGATTAACTGAAAAGGAACAAAAAATCCTTGAAAATAAATTGAGCTGGAAGTTTACATCCAGCCAAAAAATGGAACAACGATAACATTAAAGTTAAATGATGAATGGGACTGTATTGAATTTTATCAAAACGGTGTGAAGTTAGGAGGGGAGTTTGAGTTTTTTACCGTTTGGAACGATTCTGAGTAATGAATCATAATCAACATACACAATGCCTACAATTTTTCTAGAAACACAAATAAAAGCACCTATAGAGCGGTGTTTTGACTTATCAAGAAGTATAGATTTACATAAAATCTCTACTGAGCATACCAATGAAGAAGCTATTGCAGGTGTTACATCAGGACTGATACAGCTTAATGAGTCCGTTACATGGAGAGCAAAACACTTTGGTATATATCAAGCATTAAGTAGCAAGATCACAGCATTTGAAAGCCCAGTTATGTTTGTTGATGAAATGGTAAAAGGTGCATTCAAAAGCTTTAGACATGAACATAAGTTTAGTGAAACACAAGACGGTACTTTAATGATAGATGAATTTGACTATGTTTCACCTTTAGGTTTTATAGGACGTATTGTTGATGTTGTAGTTCTCAAAAGGTATATGACTAAACTCCTCATAAAAAGAAATGATACAATCAAAAGCTTTGCTGAGTCTGATGAATGGAAAAAGCTTTTAGGTTAAACAAGTATCATCATTATAATTACAATATAGCCCCTCTCCCATATTTTCTTTTTGTTATATAATTTATATTATGTTAAGTAAGTGTTTGTAAACCCTATTCCCTACATTATATATTGGAGAACTTTGCATATTTATAAGCATTTGATTTAGCAGCATGATTACATTTCACGAAAGTGAAAAAAGAAAAAATAATAGATCATGAAATCATACAAACAAGCTACCTTAACCTTAAGTTTATTCGTTCCCGCCGTGCGGGTTTCATGTGTTTATATACGTTTTAAGTTATAGGTTTTAAGTTTTACGTGATAAGCATTGTTGTCTTGTGAGTTAGACTCAGCCTTCAGCTTTTAACCTTTAACCTACTGTTTTCATGTGTACAAGTATTCGTTTATTTACGTGTTTAAGTTGAAAAAGCGTTGAGTAATGAGCTATGGGCTTGTCTGTCGATTTTAGCTTAACATTATACATTCTTCATTCGACCTTTGACATTCGGCATGCTCGTTTCAAAAAAAAAGCATGTCTGATGTATTGCTTTGCGCAGAAAATCAAACATGCTTTTTTTATACTTAAGAAGGCTTATTACTTATTCTCTATTAAGATAGACAAAGCCTGTTTCTATGGTAGTACCAGGCGCACCTTTATCAAAGATATAATAGTACGTACCTACAGGGAGTTCATTCCCTGCATTACTAGTACCGTCCCAATCGTTATTGTATGGGCTTACATCATATACTTTGTTTCCCCATCTATTGAATATTTGCATACGACTATTTGGAAAGGCATTAGCGGTATAATTAGCTACTTCCCAGCCTGTGCCGTTATTAGCCGTAAATCCTTGTGGTGGCGTTTCTACTTCAAAGGTATAATGAATAAATACCCATGCCGAATCGCATAAATCTGTAATGGTAGAATGACACACTTTGTACTGAAAAGAATCTACCAATATACTGTCTGGCGTATAATTGTCGGAAGGTTGATAGCTAAAGTATGCGTTCCCCACTCCTACTGTATCTGAATATTCATTGCTAAGAATCGCACCCTCAGCAGCAAACTGATTAGCGGTAATGGTGGCTATGTACTCTTTGAAGTTATGCTTTACGCCCTCGTAGGTAGTAGCCGAAAAGTTGATACTATCATTATCAAATATGCGACCCCATTCAAAAAAGTCATTTGATTTGATATAAATAGTATCATTATAAGCTTTCATCTGCTTACAAGTATCCAATCCAAACAAATAACCTATATTATCGCGATAAATTTTAGAATCATCTAAAGAGTTATAATCACATTCACTAAAGTAAAAACTAGTATACTTACCTGGACTAGCAGCTACATCATCTGTATTTATTTTGATATAAGTATTAAAAGGAACGCCTCTAAACGGAATGGTATCTATTTGAGTAAATGACTCACCTGTGGAAATAGATTGATCAAAATTACGTACAAAATGTACTCTTGACCTATCTGCGTTTTCATCATTAATATTATTAATGGTATATTCGTAAGTGATAGGCGTTTCTATGGTAAAGGTCATATTACCTTCATTGATGATTTCATATTGGAAGATGATTTTATCTTCATCGCATAGTCCTATCACTTGTGCATTGCTTACGTCTATCTTGGCGTCAAGACAGCATTTGTTGTCTTCGTGCACATCTTCAATTTTCCCATAATTATCTACATATGGACTAGTGGTCACCATAGGTGCCGGACACTCCAAAAAGGCATAGTCATCAGCATTGTCAGATGAAGCATTTACATTGTTAGTATTGAGCGTAATATGTACTAAAGAAGGAATACTATGGTAATCTATATAATCTGTTTGTACGATAGTGTCGTAGCCATACAATGTTTCACTTAGCGAGCTTACAAAAGGTGTTTTTGCGCTTACATTGCCTAAGGAATCAATAAATTGATAGGCATAGGTAATAGGCGTATTGCTAGAGAAAACTGAATTCCCTGTGTTGGCTATCTTATATTCAAAACTCATTTTATCTTCATCACAAAAGGCTTTAATATCTATATCGTCTAAAATTATTTCCATATTTCTTTCGCAAAAATCGCATGGTGTATAAGAGCCTAAATCACCAATATTATCTGCATAAATGCTCTCAGGTGTGGCTGTACCGGCAGCATCACATTCACTTTGTGAAAAAAGGTCTAGATTAGTTGTAGAAGCACGCGGATTAGTACTGTTGAGTATCACATAAAGCTCAAATTCTTCCTTTTTAAGCTCAATGGCATCTGTTTGCGTATGTGTCTCACCTGCTGGTATAACGGCACTGACATAGCGGATAGTATAAGTTGTATCATTTACCCCCATATTATCTGTGATATATACATAGGTGATGGGAGTGTTAGAGGAGATATCTACTTCACCTTTGTTGATGATGTCATATTGAAAAGTGAGTTGTTCATTTTCACATTGAGCTGTAACGTTTTTAGTAGATAGGTCTAATGCCATATCTCTAGCATAGCTATTGATTGTAGCTATATCGGCTATATTTTCAATCTTAGCATGATTGTTTTCATACGCTAGGATCGGATCTACATCCTCAGATGAATTACATTCTTCAAAACGATAAGAAGAAGGTACACTGGGCGATGCTTCTATGTTATCTGTATTAAGTGCAATATGAACGGTATGAGGTATGGTACCTTGGTATGAGATAGAGTCTATGACATGAATACTTTCATTGGGTGAAATTTTTTGTCCTAAATCAACAACAAAAGTCTCCCATTTGCTTATGTCTGCTGCGTCTGCTGCTTCTAGCTGATAGCCATACGTTATAGGTGTGCTCGCAAAGAAAGAAGCCTCACCATGATTGGTAATATCATATTCTAGTATTAAAAGTGTTTCCTCACAGATAAGATCTGCTTTTACACTAGCATTGGTTACATCTATAGCAATATCCTTACAGCCTACTTGAAAACCATTATCTGCACTTTCTTGTGTAGCTTGTACCAAAAAGTTGTTAAATTCATTACCTAACAAATGATGTGGTAGCTGTACAGAGGGAATGGTAAGGTCATTGTTTACATTGACATTGAAATAACTGTGCTGATTCCAAACATTACGAGCCTCTACCCATTCTACATTAGATGCACTGATAGATACTATGCTTGCACTGGTTCTTGTATGGTTTTGACAAGCACATAATATCTCAGTCTCCCCATCATTATCTACATCTACTACTACGGGGTATTCCATCCATGTACCTGATCTACAAGGTATGCTAGAAATGGTTTGTAATTGACCATTATTTAATCTATAGATATAAAAATTTATTTCATCTCTATAAACTATTTCGTTGGCACCGTCCCCATCAAAGTCATAGACAGAACTACCCGTAACACCAGAAGAACGATCTTGAGTAACAGCACTAGCGATTTCTACCAATTCGTTTGCTTCATTGACCTCTAAGACGATATACTTACTCTCAGCAGCAACACCTATTTCTGGAACACCATCATTATCAAAGTCTGCTATATTGGCCCTACCCATATTACCTTCTAAGGTGTATTCTGAGGCTACTAAGTCTTTTGTATAGGGATTCCATATCACTACATCATTGCTGCCAGAAATGACGATATCCAAACTGCCATCATTATTCATATCTGCTATAGAAGGATAATAGCCATAAAAAACCTGGTTAAGTCTTGCTACTTCTATGTAACGTTTTTTTTCTATATCTACAGCAAAAACGGCATTGGTCGTTACCAACTCTAAGCCTTTACAATCTGTACAATAATCGTCCGGAAATATATCTGCGGCCACAGGAAAACCACCATAGATATTAATGTTCAATATGGGTTGTAAATCTATAGTGAATAAGTTTCCGTCAACATATACCTCTGGTGTACCATCTTGGTTAAAATCAGCTATAGCAATATCATAATTTGAATAAGAAGTAATATCTGCCTCTTCCTTTAGTATAGTAAAATCAGTACCATCATAGTCAATACGTACAAGAGTATCGCTTTTGATCAAAAATATTTCCGCATATCCATCTTTATCAACATCAGCCATGGCTATACCTTCAAACCAAGATGTACCTATCCCTATTTGGTTTTCTACCCTACCAGTAACGCCATCAACAATATAGGTGGCATTATTATTAGAAACCACCACCTCTGTGAGTCCGTCATTATCTACATCTCCTACAAGCGGGATACGAGAGTCGAACATGGTATTATCTGTTATCCATTCTCGTTGAAGGTTAAATATGACATTACTTCCAGCCTTTGCTTGTTTAACTGTACGAGTGTGAGCAGCCTTCGTCTGTTCGCTTGCACGGTACAGACTATCTTGTAGCATGAGTGCCCTCAAATCTTGTGCACTAGCGTCATGCAATAAAAAAAATAAGCTTAGTGTGGATACTACTAATTTTAATGTATTTAAACCAATCCTTTTCATAATAATAATTATTCGCAGTGCTAAAGGTAACAATTATTACAATGAGTACATCAGTATGCTACAAGAATTCTTTACTTTATGGTAATTCTTTTAGTTTGTACATCTCTAGCATTTGCTCCTATCATGATATCAAAACTACCTTTTTCAAAAACAAATAGTCCTTTGCTATTATAAAAACCAAGGTCTTTTTCTGTGAGCGTAAATTCGATTTTTTGAGATGCTCCAGCCTCTAAGGCTACTTTTTTGAAACGTTTAAGTTCTTGTACTGGTCTGACTAAACTCGCAGCGATATCACGTATATATACTTGTGCCACTTCTTCACCAGCCTTTTTCCCCGTATTTTTTATTTCAAAAGACACCTTTACTTTATTGGCATCGCGTAGTGCTACTTGAAAATCGGAATACTCATAAGTAGTATAGCTCAACCCAAAACCAAAGGGATAAAGTGGGGTATTGGCTTGATCTGCATAGTGTGAATGAAATACAATATCGGTATTGGGGATAAAGGGCTTACCAGTGTTGTAATGATTGTAGTAGATAGGAAGTTGCCCTACGCTTCTAGGGAACGACATCGTAAGTTTACCACTTGGGTTGTAGTCACCAAATAGCACATCAGCTATGGCATTACCAGAGGCTGTGCCCAAATGCCAACACTCCAAGATGGCAGGGATATGCTCCTCTGCCCAGCTAAGGTCAAGCGGTCTTCCGTTCATCAGTACCAATACGACATTGCTGTTTGCCTCATATATTTGCTTCAACATATCGAGTTGTAAATGCGGGATACCTATATCTGTTCTTGCTCTCCCTTCGCCAGACATAAAGCCGTGCTCACCTACTACTACGATCACCAGTTCAGAGGATTTTGCCAATCTCAAAGCCTTGCCTATACCCGTAGTGTCTGTATTATTGAGTTTGACATGATGCAAAAAGTCAGTTTTTCCATTTTTCAAGGCTACACCTCTCTCATACGTATAGTTTTTGGTATAGGCTTTTATGCCCTCCAATACCGGAACGGCAGAATGGTCGTCAGAGCCTATTCTCCAACTTCCCAAAGGGCTGTTATCATCTGCTGCCAAATCACCAATCACAGCGATTTTTTTCTGTTTTGAGGAAATAGGCAGTAAATTTCGCTCATTTTTTAACAGTACAATGGATTTTTTGGCTATCTCATGTGCTAACTTTTTATGCTCTTTGTGGTATAGTAGCTTTTCTTCTCTTGTAGGATCACAATATTTGAAGGGGTCATCCATAAGTCCCAATTCAAACTTTACGGTAAGTATTCTTCTCGCAGCATCATTGATTACACTTTCAGACACCTCCCCTTTTCTCACCAAGTCCGCTAAATAGGTTACATAGCCTTCCGACTCCATATCCATATCCGAACCTGTAGTAGCCGCTATTTTGACAGCTTGTTTGTCATCTTCGGCATAGCCATGTGCTACCATCTGCTTGACAGATCCCCAATCAGAGACTATGAATCCATCGAAGTTCCACTTTCCTTTGAGTATTTCCCTTTGCAGATAATGACTACCCGTGGCAGGCACACCATTGAGCGAGTTAAACGAATTCATGACAGTACGTACGTTTCCCTCTTTTACAGCCATCTCAAAAGGTGGAAAGACCACATTGTGCAATGTGTATGGGTCAATATTGACAGTATTGTACTCCTTCCCTGCTTCGGCAAAGCCATAGGCAGCAAAATGTTTTGCACAGGCAGCAATGGTATTATTTGCTGCTAAACTTTGGGTCTGAAAACCTTTGATGCGTGCCAAAGAAACTATAGCCGTATAGTAAGGGTCTTCCCCTGCCCCTTCCATCACTCTCCCCCACCGCGCATCTCGTGAGATATCCATCATAGGCGCAAATGTCCAATTGATACCCGCAGCAGAGGCTTCTGTGGCAGCCATGCGAGCAGATTGTTCTATCAAGTCCAAGTCCCATGAGCATGACTCAGCCAAGGGAATAGGGGCTAGTGTTTTGTAACCATGGATGATGTCAAAACCAAAAATTAAAGGGATACCTAGACGTGTTTCGTTCACTGCTATTTCTTGTACCTTGCGTACATTCTCAGTACCAATGACATTGAGCATTGACCCTATCAGCCCTTGACGTAGCTGTTCATATTGTTTTTTTTGTCTTCCTTCGGCAGGTGCAGGACCTGTAACCGTCCAAAAGCTAGTATATTGGTTCATTTGACCTACTTTTTCTTCTATCGTCATCAAGGCGAGTAACGAATCTACACGCTGGTCAATCGTCTTTTGTTGAGAAAATGCACCTACAAAAAACAGTAGTAGCATTAGTAATATGCCTAATTGTTTTGTCATCTTAAGTTTTACGTTTTTGGTTATACGTTTTTTTGAGTATGTAGTATCTAGTCGCTAATAATTAGTATTGAGTCTTTAGTATCACGAGTCCATGGTCAATAGTCGATAGTCCATATGCTTTTTATTGAGTTATAAGTTTTACGTTCTTATGTCTTTATACCTCTACATTTTTTAAATCGTAAATTGTGTTGAGTACTAAGTCATTAGTACAAAATACAAAGTTTATTTATCACGAATAATTAACCACTATTCCGCTTTATAAAAATGGTAAATAGTCTATTGTCCAATCGTAAATTGTTGAGTCTTTAGTACAAAGTTTATTAATCACAAATCGTGAACTATTAATCACTATTACCCCTTAATTTCTTCATTCCAATAAAGCTCTACTCTTCCAATCTGCTTTACACCTTACCCCCTCCGCGCTTACTGGCTCTTCTCTAAAAATAGACTAAGGTCTATTTTC
>WTJX01000138.1 GCA_011524675.1 Cytophagales bacterium | reverse complement strand
GACTTTAAGTTTAACGATATTAAAATATCGGAAAAGAAAATAGAGTGGTACACAGAAGGTGAAGCAAATGGTAGCTTCTTTATAACATATCATTTATGGCTAGATGAATGGTTAGCGCTAGATACAGTATTCAACAAGGGGTCTTCTGTAAAGAGTAGTTACCAATTGCCAATATATAATTTATCTGGAGAGAATAAGTATAAAATATCGTATTATTCGAATGACTCAACTCTTGTAGAGTTCAAAGAAAGAGAGTATTTTAGTCATAAGTCACCTATTACATTTAAGCCTAAACGAGTAAATGATTATATTTATTTATCTGAAAAAACACGTTTTTATGTTATAGATAAATCTAAGAAAAAGATTCTACTTTCAGGTATATCAGATAAAGTGGATTGTAGCTCTTTGAGGGGAGGGAGGAATAAGTATTATTACTTGATTATTGATAAGACTGCTTCTAGATTTTTGAAGATATAGTTAATAGTGTCAATAGTCTCATATGAGACTACTTAGAATTAGAATACTAAGCTAGGACTAAGAAAGTTAACCCCGCTTCAAAAACTAAAACTTTTAAAATAATTATATTTATTACAAAAACATTGATACTTTATCTACAAATACTTTAAATTTGAAAACTTATGCCAATTGATTTCGATATATTCGGTAGAATAGATAAATGTAACCTTACAGGTGTTGAACTAATTGCTCAGTTTCAAAAAACTGCTATTGAGGCACGTACTATGCCTACACAGGCAAGCGACGATATGCTTATAGCATATGGATACTATAAGCAAGCTACAGTGGGTAACAACGAAAATGAAGCGCCTCCAGAAACAGATATGGTACATGCCTTCATGCACAAAACATGGAGTAAGCTCAAAGGGATGACCAAAGAAGAAGCTATGAGAATTTATATAGACTTTATCAATTATTTAGACTTAAAGTCTAAGCTATAGTAGTTCCTAGTTTTTTCAGCTGTGTTACATGAGACCTCATAGCATCCATAAAGGTAGGATAGTTGTTGTAGCCAATGTTAAACTTATCACATGTTTCCTTTACGATCTTGCTTAATTTTGGATAATGGATATGGCTTACTTTTGGGAACAAGTGATGTTCTATCTGAAAATTAAGTCCACCGCATATAAAATGTATAAACTTACTCTTTGAAGAAAAATTTGCTGTGGTTTTGATTTGATGTACAAACCAATTTTCTTCTTTACCACCTTTTATACTCTGAAAACTTACCCCTTCTATGATGTGTGCCAATTGAAAGATAAGGCTTAACGTCAACCCACAGAATACTCCAAAACATAAATAAAGAATAATAGCTTTTAGGTATCCCATTGCAAGAACAGGAGCGATCATGAAAATGCTAATAGTCAATGCCTTGCCTAACCAAAAGATGATATGATCTTTAGCTTTCATTTTTGTAAATTCAAAATCACCGGTTTTAGACGAAAAATATTTTTGTGGATCTAAAAATAAAGACCAGATAATATACGAAAGTGCATAAAGAAAAGGGAAATAAATATGTTGATAGCGGTGAATAAACCGTTTCTTTTGCGAGGGGTGTAATCTTAATAGCATACCTTGCTCTAAGTCAGCGTCTTTTTCATGAATATTAGTATAAAAGTGATGACTGATTGTATGCTTAGTTTTCCAATAATATGAACTCGCACCTAGCACATTCAATACAAAAGCTGCCGAATGGTTGAGCCATTGTTTTTTAGAAAAAGTATCATGTACACCATCATGTGTAATATTAATACCCGATAGGGCTACAAAGACACCCAATAAACAAGAGACCAAAGCTACATTAAGAATAGACAACTCTACACTAAGTAGAAATGTATATATCATGATAACGAAACTTAAGTAAAAGATACTTTTCATCAGTAAAGGCAAACCTCCTTTTAGGTTCTTGGTGCCATTTGAAGTAAATTCTCTAAACTTTTTACTTAATTCTCGTGAAAAAGCTGCATCATTTGATACTATTGGTTCAGGAGAAGAAAGAATATTAGCGGAAACTGTGGCCATAAAAATCAAAGTAAGCCTTAAAGGTACGAAAGCAATAACTAGTATCATAGGATATTGCAACTTTCACCTGTTTATATATACGTTTTATGTCTCAATCCATAAAATTTTGCTTTTAGTCTTTTTTACTCATGCACTTGATTACTGACAACAAGATTAACACAACGCTTGCTTACAGTCTAAGTGTTAAGGTTGTTTACAATTAAAAACCTAATCTTTCCAATCTTTAACCTAAATAATCAAAAGCATTAATTTAAAATACCGAATTACTATCTATCTTTGCCAAGCTTAAAAAAAACAAGTTTTTAGTCATGGCAAAAGCGATTCCAACAAGAGAAGAAGACTACTCACTATGGTACAATGAATTAGTGAAAAAAGCAGAGTTGGCAGAAAACTCATCAGTAAGAGGGTGTATGGTCATCAAACCCTATGGGTTTTCGATCTGGGAAAAAATGCAAAGCATTTTAGACCGTATGTTCAAAGATACTGGACATGAAAACGCCTATTTCCCTTTATTAGTACCCAAAAGCTTATTTGAAGCAGAAGAAAAAAATGCCGAAGGCTTTGCCAAAGAATGTGCGGTAGTTACACATCATAGACTTAAAACATCTTCAGGAGATAAAAGTAAGTTGGTTGTAGATGATGGTGCTAAATTAGAGGAAGAACTCATTATTAGGCCCACGAGTGAAGCTGTGATATGGAATACTTATAAAGGCTGGGTACAATCTTATAGAGATCTTCCATTACTCATCAATCAATGGGCAAACGTCATGCGTTGGGAGATGAGAACACGTCTTTTCTTGCGTACGGCTGAGTTTTTGTGGCAAGAAGGGCATACTGCGCACACCACAGAGCAAGAAGCAATAGCAGAAACAAAGCAAATGTTAGAGGTATATGCAGACTTTGCTGAAAATTACCTCGCTATACCTGTCCTCAAAGGAGTGAAAACTGAAAATGAACGCTTTGCTGGAGCTGTAGATACCTACTGTATAGAAGCACTCATGCAGGATGGAAAAGCATTACAGGCTGGAACATCACATTTTTTGGGACAAAACTTTGCAAAAGCCTTTGATGTGAAATTTACAAGTCAACAAGGTAAGTTGGAACACGTATGGGGGACATCTTGGGGAGTAAGTACACGTCTTATGGGGGCACTCATCATGGCACATTCAGACGATCAAGGCTTAGTATTGCCGCCTAAGATGGCTCCTATACAAGTGGTTATTGTTCCTATCTTCAAAGGAGATGAACAGCTCGCCATACTAGACAGTAAAGTAGCCGAAATCACAAAACTACTTAGAGATAAGGGGATTACTGTCAAATATGATAACAGGAAAACACATAAGCCAGGATGGAAATTTGCTGAGTATGAGCTAAAAGGTGTGCCTATTCGTATGGCAATAGGGCCAAGAGATTTAGAAAATAATGTTGTAGAACTTGCACGTAGAGATACAAAAGAAAAAAAGAGTGTTGCCATAGAGGGAATAGCCAACTATGTATCTGAACTTCTTGAAGAAATACAAAGTAATATTTATTACAAAGCCAAAGCCTTCCAGGAAGCTCATATTACCAAAGTTGATAGTATGGAAGAGTTTAAAGATGTTTTAGAAAATAAAACAGGTTTTGTATCAGCACATTGGGATGGTACTACAGAAACAGAGTTGAAAATTAAAGAATTGACCAAAGCAACCATTAGGTGCATACCGTTAGACAATGTTCAGGAAGAAGGACAGTGTATATTGACAGGAAAGCCTTCTAAAGAAAGAGTCATTTTTGCCAAAGCCTATTAGTAGTCTTTGCAAGCTTAAGCTTTTTTGTTTAGTGCTACTTTACGAAGTTAAAATTAAAATTGAGTTTTTATGACTTAGAGAGGGCTGGCTGTTAAGAAAATATGTCTTTAGTATAGTCGCAAGGATGAGCCAGTTTGAGGGAGGGACTGGTGGAAACGCTCTAACTTCGTAAAGTATAATTAGTAAACCCTTTCAAAATATCGTTACAACAAAAAAAAGAATAATACGCTAAACTTTTCTATCAATACTAAAGTATAAAATAGTAGTATTATTTTTTATCTTAGTAAGTTTCCTTTTGCCGGGCTATTTCCCGCATTGAAGAAGACTATCTGAGGTAATAGTTATGGTCTAATCATTAATTAAAAAAAATATGGTAGGAGGAATTTATTCAAAAGGAGAAAATGACGAACAAAAAATAAGGAATGCCTTAAAGCAAAGAAACTGGAATGAAATAGTGGCCGCTGATTCTTGGGCACTTTTTAAAGTAATGGCAGAAATGGTTGATGGCTTTGAAAAATTAGCCCGAATAGGACCCTGTGTTTCTATTTTTGGTTCAGCAAGGACAAAGCAGGATAATAAATACTATGCACTTGCAGAAGAAATCGCAGCCAGACTTGTACGTCACGGGTATGGAGTGATTACCGGAGGTGGTCCAGGAATCATGGAGGCTGGAAACAAAGGTGCTTTTGAAGCAGGAGGGAAATCTGTAGGCTTAAACATAGAATTACCTTTTGAGCAGGATGGTAATCCTTACATAGATAAAGACAAATTCTTGTCTTTTGACTATTTCTTTGTGCGAAAAGTCATGTTTGTAAAATATTCTCAAGGTTTTATTACTTTGCCTGGGGGGATGGGAACGCTTGACGAACTATTTGAGGCTATCACCCTTATTCAAACTAAAAAAATTGGTAGATTCCCTATTGTCTTGGTAGGAAGGAGTTTTTGGGCAGGTATGATAGATTGGATTAAAGATACATTATTAGAAAAAGAAGCAAATATCAGCCCAGGAGATTTAGAGCTTTTTTCTTTGGTTGATACTCCAGAAGAGGCCGTAGATGTCATAGACCAATTTTATGCAAGATACTCTCTGAGACCAAATTTCTAAAAATAATAGATTCTTTTTGAAGGCTTTGCAAATTTTTGATTATGCGAAGCTTTTTTATTTTCTAAACATGCTCTTTTGATGATGAAAAAAGGTTTACCAACAGTACTTATTTTATCTTTTTTGATAGGATCGACACTTTATTTATTATACAAAAGTATATACACAAAAGAGAGTATTGTGCCGGAAGAAAAGATAGTCTATTATCAAGTGCAAGATGTGAAAATACCATCTACCTTTTCTTTTTGTGGTGAAAAAGTTCCCTTGCACGATCAAGATGTATTAGAGCGTTTTGATAGAGAGTTACACGTCAATACTTACTGGCACTCTAGCTCAATACTTATGCTCAAACGCGCCAACAGATGGTTGCCTAAAATAGAAGAAATACTAAAAAAAAATAAAGTACCTACCGATTTTAAATATTTACCCATCATAGAAAGTCAACTTACAAACGCTATATCACCGAGAGGCGCAACAGGTTTTTGGCAATTTATGAAGCCTACAGCCTTAGAAGTAGGGCTTGATGTATCAAGTGAAATAGACGAACGTTATGATCCATTAAAGTCAACCTATGCAGCCTGCTTATATTTAAAGAAAGCATATAAAAGTCTTGGTAATTGGACTAATGTTGCCGCAGCCTATAATATGGGAGTTGCAGGTTTGAAAAAAAATCTACAAAAACAGCAAGTAACATCTTATTATGATTTATCTATAAATAACGAGACGGCAAGGTATGTCTTTAGAATATTGGCGATAAAAGAAATTTTAGAAAATCCTCAGAAATATGGTTTCAATATGTCTGAAGAAGGTTTATATACTTACCCCCCATTAAAAGAAATAAAAGTAACATCATCTATTGAAGACTTAGCTTCTTTTGCAAAGAAAAATGGTGCAAATTTAAAGTTACTTAGAAAGTACAACCCTTGGCTTCGTTCATCAAAAGTATCTCTCAAAAAAGGAGAAGAACTGGTCATAAAGTTACCTTATTGATGATTTTTGGTTTTGTGATGTCTTTTGAAAGAATATAAGTTAAAATGAAAGTGAATTTTATGATACTGGGGGCAATGAAATGTGGGACGACATCTCTTGCACATATACTTTCCACACACCCAGATATAGGCTTCTCTATTCCGAAAGAAACAGACTTTTTTGTTGATAGCCCATCATGGAAAGAAGAATTAGCAAACTATCATTCCTTTTTTCCTAAACAAGAAAAGAAGCTATATGGAGAAGGTTCTACATGCTACACTAAATACCCGCGATTTAATTTAGAGATTTGGGAAGATATATATCAATACAATTCTACAATGAAATTCATCTATATGATGAGGCATCCTGTAGATAGGTTGATTTCTCATTATATGCATTTGTTTGAAATGAGATATCTAGAGACTAGTATTCAACAAGCGATAGTATATAAAGCGGAATTGATAAATGTATCTAGATATTATATGCAAATAAAGCCTTACATAGATAGGTTTGGAAAAGATAATGTCCTCTTTGTTGATTTTGATGAATTTACTGAAGAACCAAATAAAGTAATGCAAAGTGTCTCTGACTTCTTAGAGATCTCTTCTAGTGCATATAAAATAAAAGATTTCAAAAAAGTACATGCTAACAAATCAATTGGAGGTCACCCAAAAAAGCACAAAAAGTATTACCAGCCCCAAGGCTTATATAAGTATATAAGGAATCATTATCCAAAATTATGGGAGAAAATAACAGATAACACGAAAAGAACGTTTACCCAAAAAGTAAGTTTAGATGATAAACATAGAAGAATAGTAATCAATATGGTTGAGCAGGATATATGTAATATGGAAGAACTTTGGGGTAGGGATTTATCTAAATGGCTAAAATAATGAATAGTATAAAAAAAAACATTCCTAATATTGTTACTATAATGAATCTTATTTCAGGTTGTGTAGCAGTGGTTTTAGCATCAAGACAATCATTTGGTTTAGCCTTTCTTTTTATTTTACTAGGAGCATTTTTTGATTTTTTTGATGGTGTATTAGCTAGGTTATTAAAGACTAGTTCAGAGATAGGGAAACAACTTGATTCTTTTGCAGACCTTACATCTTTTGGTATAGCACCAGCCTTGATTTGTTTTTATTTATTTGAACATATAATTCATGGTTTAGCATTTATAATTTTATTATTACCTGCTATCGTGGCTTTTAGATTATCAAAGTTTAATATTACAGAGAGTAATCAGAAAACTTTTTCGGGTATGCCAAGTCCTATCGTTGGTATTTTGTTTGCTTCTTTGCCTTATACTATATTAAGCAATGAGTTTTTGCAAAGTCCTAGTGTGAGTATATTAATGCTTGTGGTATTATTCTCCTTATTACTTAGCTCTTTTGTCATGTTAAGTAACGTTACATACACTAAGCTGAAGTTGTCTAATAAATATCACATTATTATTTTGATCGTTTCTGTTATATTATTATATTACTTTTCAACCATAGTATTATTGCCTATTTATATTTTCTACTTACTAAGTCCCATAGTTATAAAGCATGCTTAAGTATAGTTCTTTTTAGGAATTAATAATTTAAACAAGCTGTATAAGTTTTTTACGAAAATTTTAGTGTTATAAAAAATAACTGTTTTAGCTTATTTCATCGAAGTCTAGTTTTTTATATAGCTATAGCTAATGAATTAAAATGAGATAACAGTTTTTATCAGAAAGATTTTTGGACGATTGCCTACTAGAAGGCTTTGCATAACTAAGGTTTTGTGCTTAGTCAAGGCTTTCAAAATTTTAAAACCGCAGTTTACTGCGTGTAAATGAGGATTTTAAAATTTTGTGTAACGCAGAATAAGTGCAAAAGATGGTTTTGCAAAGCCTTCTAATACTGAATAAAGCGTCGTAACGACTTTTACTTTACCTAGTTAAAACTGAAGTTCCTTTTTTATGCGTTAGGGATAGAAGCCATGTGCTTCCTCCGCAGTCTGGCTAGTTACTAAACTGACCTTTATGAGGTCAGTTCTTAATGTAACTCCCTCCTTTTTTGCCCCTCAAAGGGAATATGCCTTAGCATAGTTGTAAGGAAGTACCAGTCTGCGCGTGTGCCTGTGAGAAGCCCGACTCAGGGCTGAGCGTCAAGAACTATGCCCTGAGGCATAGTTTAGTGAAGAGCCAGTTTGAGGGGGAGGACTGGTGGAAACGGCTTAACTTCGCAAAGTAGAATTACGAAGACAATAATTTTGAATTTGTTTTTCTATCTTTAAAAAAAGTTTCTGTAGCGTCTTTAAAAAGCTATTTATGGCACTGAATATGATATGTTTTACCAAACCTAATATCTAAGTAATGAAGAAAATACTTTTCATTTTCACATTTTTACTATATGTTGGAAGTTTACTTTCAACTTCTTTTTTAGATCAGTCAAAATTTTCCTCAGGTTCTTGGTATAAGCTATGTGTAATGCCAACTGATGATGATATCAATCTTTCTGGTGCTATTTATAAAATAGATTATGAGTTTTTAAGGGATGAGATAAAAATTAGCCCGTCTTCTATCGACCCAAGAAATATCAAAATCTATGGAGGTAAGCTGGGCAGTGCGTTACCACAAGACTTTACAAGCGAAACGGTAGATGATGTTGAAGAACTAGCCATTTATATTGAAGGAGAAGAGGACGGTTCTTTCGATGAGGATGATTATATTTTATTTTATGCCTCATTTGCAAGTAAATGGGAGTATGACTTAGTAGATCAAAGCTTTACGTATGAATTAAACCCTTACACAGATTCTTCTTTTTATTATTTGACTATAGATAATACCTCAGAGCATAATTCATTAGAAGAGATTACGAACGAAAGTAGTACGGCTACTATTGTTTCAGTCTTTGACGATCACTATCACTATGAAAAAGAAACTCGGTTTACTATTAGTGACGGAATGTGTACAGGTAGAAATCTACTTGATATTCAAATTAGAAGTTCTGCTACTGGTTCTACCACCTTTCCACAAGTCTCAAACCCTACGGTTGATGATGCGCAACTGAAGTATTCACTTTGTCAATTCCAAGGAGATGTAGTCACACCATTCACCGTTCTTATAAATTCTAACCAAGTAGGGACAAATAATATACCCCAAGCAGATAGAAAATATTACAGTGTGTATGAATCTAAAGAAGGAGAGTTGACCTTCAGTACAAGCTTATTCAACGAGTCGTCTTCAAATACTGTTGCATTTCAAAATAACGGAACAAACTCTAATGTATATCTAGATTGGTATCAACTATTTGTTCAACGTGGCTTAACTATCGTAGATGATTACTTACCTTTTAGAGCGACAGACGCTATAGGTCAATCAAGTACATTCCAGCTTGCAGGATTAGGGACAAACTATTTTATTTGGGATATAACTGATCCCATTAATGTCAAAAATCAAGCATTTTCTTTAGTCGATCAAAACTTTTCAGTTACAAGTTCATCAGATGATTTAAGAGAATATATTGCCTTTGACAAAACTCAAATCACCCGAGAACCTATTTTTATTTCTTCGATAGC
>WTJX01000419.1:2765-9484 GCA_011524675.1 Cytophagales bacterium | reverse complement strand
TATGCTTTCAATCAAGACAAACAATACCTCAAAGAAATATACCCTATTCTCAAAGGGGCAGCAGACTTTTATGTCGATTTTCTTTTACCGTGGAAAGACGGCAGTTTAGTGGTATATCCTACATGGTCACCAGAAAATTATTATTTACATAAACAACACGGAAAGCGCAACAAGCAATGCTATGGCGCTTCATGGGATCAGCAATTGGTCTATAACCTATTTACAGATTGTATAGAGGCATGTGTTAAGCTTAATGTAGATAAAGATTTCCGTAAAAAATTGGAGCAACTCATTCCTAAACTATGCCCACAAAAAATAGGACAACACGGTCAGCTACAAGAGTGGCCAGAAGATTGGGATGATCCTAACAATACACATAGACATATCTCGCACTTGATAGCCTTGCACCCAGGGAGAGATATCTCGCCTATCAGTACTAAAGCACTTTCGGATGCAGGTTTAGTTACAATGAAACATAGAGGCGATCAATCTACAGGTTGGAGTACCGCTTGGAAAACATGTTTTTGGGCACGCTTTCACAATGGAGATAAATCACATCAATTTTACCGTTATTTGACATCAAAGAGGGCCTATAAAAACCTATTGGACTTTCATCCCCCTTTCCAAATAGATGGCAATCTAGGAGGAACAGCAGGTGTGTGTGAGATGTTGCTACAAAGTCATTTAAGAAGTATTGATAATAAAACCAATGATATACAGAAAGCAGTGTTTGTACCTTATAAAAGTGATGCGAAAAAGACAAACCATTACATCCCACAAGTACCTACAGAAACATTTGTAAAAGCACCTTATATTTTACATTTATTACCAGCACTACCATCAGCATGGTCAGAGGGGAAAGCCACAGGACTAAGAGCAAGAGGTAATGTAGAGGTAGATATACAATGGAAAGATGGTAAACTAGTTATCGCTACCCTCAAAGCGACAGAAAATACTTCTTTCAGAATATATCACGATGGAAAACTTAGTGATCTTATCAGCTTGAAAAAAGGCAAAACCAAAGTAATCAAAGCATAAGCTAAAGATTTAAGGATCTAAGTGGTACGTTTAAGTTTGGCAGTACAGTAATTTACAAGTCATACAGATAACGTACAACTTAGAACCTAATTGAACATAAAACTTTACACTTTGTACTATAATGGATAAGAAGCTAGTTTACATTAAAATTCGATTATCCTGCTTTTTACAAAAGTCTGCATTAAGTACAAAGTACTAAGTACAAAGAATGGTTTCTTTTAAGTTATTCGAGTACTAAAAAGTTAGCACACTATCTTTTTTAAATGCTTTCCTTATCGTGGTACTTGGTACTTTATACTTGGTACTATTCAGCAGTAATTTAGTTTTTGCTTTACTATATAAAGTAGTTGAAAAGTGTAATTTACTATTTACTTCACTATATTTGTCAGCAAATTACGAGAAGACAACAAATCATATGTTTGATAATTTAAGTAGTAAACTAGATAGTGCCTTTAAAACCCTAAAAGGGCAGGGGAGAATCACAGAAATAAATGTAGTACAGACCGTCAAAGAAATCCGTAGAGCCTTAGTTGATGCGGATGTAAACTACAAAATAGCTAAGACCCTTACCGATACCATCAAAGATGAAGCGATAGGTCAAAAAATATTAACCTCTGTTTCTCCAGGTCAATTACTTGTAAAGATCACTAACGACCGCCTAGCAGAACTGATGGGGGGTACTAAGGCAGAAATCAATACACAAGGAAGCCCCGCAGTCATACTCATCTCTGGTCTTCAAGGTTCTGGTAAAACCACTTTTTCGGGTAAACTAGCTACACTACTCAAAAAGAAAGGACTACAAGTACTCTTAACCGCTTGTGATGTTTATCGTCCTGCTGCCATAGATCAGTTGAAAGTACTCGGTGAGCAAACGGCTACAGAAGTATATTCAGAGCCAGAGCAGAAAAATCCTGTAAAAATTGCCAGTAATGCTGTCAAATATGCCAAAAAGAACGGTTTTAAAGTTGTCATAGTCGATACCGCAGGTCGTCTAGCAGTGGACGAAGCCATGATGAAAGAAATTGCAGAGATCAAAAAAGAAGTCAAGCCTTCTGAAACGCTCTTTGTTGTTGACTCCATGACAGGGCAAGATGCCGTCAATACTGCCAAAGCCTTTAATGATAGATTAGATTTTGATGGTGTAGTGCTTACCAAATTAGATGGTGATACAAGAGGTGGAGCCGCACTTTCTATCCGTTCGGTAGTTCAGAAGCCAATCAAATTTATCAGTACAGGTGAAAAGATGGATGCCTTAGATGTATTCCATCCCGATCGTATGGCGCAGCGAATCCTTGGTATGGGAGACATCGTGTCCCTCGTAGAGAAAGCGCAAGAAACATTTGATGAAGAAGAAGCTCGCAAAGTCAACAAAAAGCTTCGTCAAAATAAGTTTGACTTTGAAGATTTCTTGGGACAGCTACAGCAAATCAAGAAAATGGGTAACCTCAAAGATATTATGGGGATGATTCCAGGCATGGGGAAAATGATGAAAGGCATAGAGGTAGATGATGATGCCTTTAAACCTATAGAGGCAATCATTCAATCCATGACACCCAAAGAAAGAAAAAATCCAGAAATCATTAGTGGAAGTAGAAAGAAACGTATTGCCAAAGGAAGCGGGAGAACCATACAGGAAGTTAATGGGCTTATGAAACAATTTGACGATATGCGTAAGATGACTAAAAAGCTAAACAAGATGAAAGGCGGACCTAAGAAAGGATTGTCAGATATGTTTGGTGGCTTAGGCATGTAATGCTTTCATTCTTTTCGTAAAAAAAAGCTTGTTTAGGATAAAATCATAAACAAGCTTTTTTTATGTCAAAACAAAATGAATACAGCCACTAAGAATGAAGAATATAAATATACATGCCTCTCTAGGCGAAATTAATAAGCCTTAATATCAATAAAGTTATATTTGATGAATGTATTTGTTTTGATATCTGTAATGATCTCAACCAATACTTCAAAGTTCTTTAAATCAGTACCCATAGACTCAAACTTCTTATCAAATTTATTACAAAATTCATCAGACATAATTGCTATAAGTCCATATTCCATGCTATACTCTGTGCCCGTCAAGAAATAATAAGAAAGATCATTGGGGATAGTTTTCTTTGAAATATAAAAGTAACCAAAATGTACTTTACCATTTTTTCTATAATGGTAGCTTCTTCCTTTTGTTAAAAAAGCGTTTTTACTATTACCCTCAGAAATTTTGATTTTAGCATTATTAAGTAGTCCCCTCAGATCATTTAGAGCAGTCATATGACCATAATAAAACAGGTTTTTTTTCTCAAACTTATTAAATTGATAACCGTACGATGGATAATGTGCTAGTTTATTATGCTTTTGTATTTCTGTAAATACTTCTGCAAGTTGGATAGTGTTATGCACCAAAGTATGAGACTTAGGGATTTTTTTTACAAATAGAATGTCGGGATCATTCTTTAAGTTCATGTACTTATTCAAAGCTTCAGGATTGTTAATTTCTTTTTTATAAAAATAATCAAATCCATTTATTTCCTTATCTGTTTTTCTGAGTAAGGCAAAACTTTCAAATACCACATTTAAATCTTTGTTACTATTTATCAAATCCTTCCAAAGATAGCTGTCTAAATAGGAAGGTGGTTGTTCTCTTGGGGTAGTAAGGTAAGCGTAGCCTAAGACCAAAAGCAAAAAGCTAGTAAGGAAAGTAAGCACTTTATAGACCTTTGTACTTTTTTGGGTAGTATGAGTATGACCATCATTTATTTCAGTATATTTCGTTTCTTCTTCATCCTCTTCTATAGTACTAAATTTCAGAGAATATTTTCCTTTAGGGATTTCAATGCGTAGGGGAGAGGACACACCTTCTTTTTCATAATACTCTTTTAGGCGCTTTCGGATGTAATAAATATTGACTCTAGTATTGTGAGCTACTGTTCCTTCAACATCTATATCCTTACCAAGGACATTCTCTACGATATCTGCAATGCTTGGCTCAATGCCTTCTTGATAGCATTTAAACAAATAATTCAGTACATCCTTAGCTCTTTCACTCTCATTGATGAACTTACTTTTTTTGAAAAGCTCAATAGCCTCTCCTTCATTTAGCATATTCATTAAATTCTATTTCCAATCTGAAGTAGTCGTCCAAAAAAAATCATAATAAAAAAACGGCTATTCCACTTCCTAGCTAGAAATATACGCTTTAGCTTTCTAAAGCCTTACTTCCTGTATTGATCTGAACTAAAAACGCTCGTTTTTTAACCTATAATGACTTTTGTCCTCCGACTAATAAAGTTTGAATATACTAGGATAAGCCAAATTTTTATTAAAAAATCTTATTTTTTAAATATCAGAAGGCTTTACATAACTAAGGTTTTGTGCTTAGACAAGGCTTTCAACATTTTAAAACCGCAGTTTACTGATTGTAAATGAGGATTTTAAAATGTTGTATAACGCAGAATAAGTACAAAATATGGTTTTGTAAAGCCTTCTATCAGTTAATGCACCACCTTCAATTTATACAATTTAGACCCTTGTGGAGGTAACGCCACTTTCAATATTTCTTTAGAAGAATGTACAAATGTTTTATCTGTCCAAATGTCAGTAAAAGAGTATTTACTGGCATGATGATCTGAGTTAAATAATCTTTCAAGCGCGAGACTTTCGGTACTTGCTTTCTTAGAAAAATTAAATACAGCCAAATACAAATGATCTTTATCTTGATAATGAACAAAGGTATTAGGAGAATCACTGTTAATTTCTACAGGTTGAAAGCATTTCCCCAACTTCAATGCATCCAATACCGATTTTTTTCTAAGGTATTTACTTATGTTCTCTTGCATGAAAGGATTTAAATAATCATCCGAGAGCATCACAAAACCACTTGTAACTATTTTTGCATTTATTTGACTCTGCGACAGTTGAGGGATATCTTTTTTACCCTCAAAAACTAAACTACCAGCCTGTAAATATTCAAACAAATTATCATTACCCATCCACCAATCGCCAGATAAACTATTCAATTGGTAAGCAATAGATTCTATATACTCATAGGTATCTCCCGACGACCGCCTAGAGTCAGCAAAGTGGTAAGGAAAGAAGGGGGAAATAGCAATATTGATATGTATGCTATCGCCTACAAGGCTTTTGATATATTCTATACCATGATAGTAAGCCTGCGCACCCGTAGTAATGTTTTTGTCATAATATACACCCTCTACAGCGCCATGAAATAAGAAATCTAAGCGTAAAAATCTATTCCCAGCTTTTATTTTATTAGTTATTTTAGCTGAGATTCTTTTTTTTGTAATAGGATGCGTAGGGTCAAGTACATACATGATTTTATTTCCTCTAAGGTTTGTGATTTCTACAGGTTTACCTTTGCGGTCTTTGATAAGCAATTCTCTGTAAGTATATATTTTCTTTCCTTCACGAAAAGCTTTTGCGTCTATCATATCTATAGAACTAAGCTTGAAAGGATTAAAATATCCACCAGTGATCTGTTTATTCCCTTGAGTATGTTGTACAAAATCTTTGTAGTTTTTTACACTCGTTTTTCCTGCAATCACAATAGCAAAATCTTCTTTAGCCAAATTAGTAGTACTCAAAAAATCACTTGTGCCAAGAATCTCTTCATAAGTCAAATCAAGTTTTTGACTGCCTGGTCCCCATGTTTTCCATGTACGCACCCCATTATCGTCCCATGATGCATTATTGATTTTTCTAGGTACTACTTCCGTATTCATGTTGGCATACTGCAACAAGCCCTGTCTATAATCATTATAATAGCCTATACTAAATTTTGCAGAAGAAACCTCAGTCCCTTTTACTTCGCCATGGGGCAAAACATCATATTCCGCTTTTATCCCAGAAGCAAGAGTGAAATTTATGATCCCTTCTCCTTTTTTACTTTGATACAATATACCGCTTTTCCAAGTATCGTGAGTAATCGCACCCATTACTAAGCCATGACGTGTATCATTGTCAAAAATAGTCGTTACATAATAGCCCTTTTCCTCAGCCGTAGTAGCATCTACTAATGGATATCTCCAACGGTAAGAGTTTCTATTAACAGAGGGCATCAGCATGATCCTACATTCCTCACCTTCATGTAAGTCTATACAAGCTTTGCCTTTGGTATCAATAGGAGACATGAAGTTTGAGTGTAGTAGTTCACCTTTAAGAGATTTGATCTTGATATAGCAAATAAATTCTTCTCCATGTTGCACAAAATGCTGTTCCAAATTAGGGAATTTACTAGACGTATGTTGTACAACTAAATGTTCTTTGGTTAACCATTCGTAGCTATGTTTTTGATACATACTACTTTGAATTTTCTTTCCCTTTAAGCGATAACTAGCCGCAAAGTTGGAAATCATTTTTTTTCCATCATGAGTGAAACTTGCAAGACCCTCAGATAAGTCTATGCTTAGTTTGTTTGTTCCTGCTTCTAGTGTAATCACTTTAGTAAAAGCATTCAATGAAAAAAAAGTACAAAAGATTAGGGCGATGATATAGCGCATGTGTAGAATTTTTAAAACCTTAAATATAAGTGATTGTTTTACAATTAAGGTAAAAGTGTCTTTAGAAAACTCTCATATGATAGTCATATGACATCTTATCTTTCATGAGCTTTTGGTTTTTAGGTATTAGCAGCTTTGCTCTTTTTTATATTACATATCTCAAAGTCTTAA
>WTJX01000419.1:0-2665 GCA_011524675.1 Cytophagales bacterium | reverse complement strand
TTTTTAGGTATTAGCAGCTTTGCTCTTTTTTATATTACATATCTCAAAGTCTTAAGATCTCAATATGTGGATAACCTTACCTTGTACGGTTTTGAGCATTTGACTAACTTGCTAAGTCTTAGCGTAAATCTATTTTTGTTAGACTTTGCTTTCATTTAAGTTACATGTCAAATGCTGATGAGATAGATGATACGCTAGAAGAAAATACATAAAGAATAAACAAAATCATGGCGGAAGGAAACATTATCCCGATTTTTATTGAAGATGAAATGAAAGGTGCATACATAGACTATTCTATGTCTGTCATCGTTTCAAGAGCTTTACCGGATGTAAGAGATGGCTTAAAACCAGTACATAGGAGAGTATTGTATGGGATGGATGAGTTGGGTGTAAACTATAATAAACCCTACAAAAAGTCAGCAAGAATAGTAGGAGAGGTACTAGGTAAGTATCACCCACATGGCGATACGGCAGTATATGACTCCATGGTGCGTATGGCACAAGACTGGTCGCTTCGTTATCCTTTGATAGATGGACAAGGAAACTACGGTTCTGTAGATGGTGACTCGCCTGCAGCCATGAGATATACAGAGGCAAGGCTCAAAAGAATATCCGAAGAGCTATTAAGCGACATTAAGAAAAATACCGTTGACTTTACACCAAACTTTGACGACTCACTCAAAGAGCCAAGTGTTCTTCCTGCCAAAGTGCCCAATCTCTTGCTCAATGGTGCTTCGGGTATAGCCGTAGGGATGGCAACCAATATGGCACCGCACAACATTTCTGAGGTGATAGATGGTATCGTAGCCTATATAGACAATTATGACATCACCATTGATGAACTCATGAAGTACATCAAAGGACCAGATTTCCCTACAGGAGCCATCATATATGGTGTGCAAGGCATACAAAATGCCTTTAGAAATGGTAAAGGGCGTATCGTCATGCGTGCAAGGGCTACCATTGAAGAAACAAAATCTGGCAGAATGCAGATTGTTGTTACAGAGATACCTTATATGGTCAACAAAGCGGAAATGATTAAAAAAACAGCCGCTTTGATCAATGAAAAAAAGATAGAAGGCATATCAGATGTCAATGATTATTCTGACCGTAAAGGGTATAGCATTGTGTATGACCTCAAAAGAGACGCTATACCACAAGTAGTACTCAACCACCTCTTCAAACAAACAGCCCTACAAACTTCATTTTCTATCAACAATGTTGCTTTGGTCAAAGGAAGACCAAAAACACTCAACCTAAAGGATATGATCATGCATTTTGTAGATCATAGACATGAGGTAGTAGTACGTAGGACACAATACGAACTAAATGAAGCCGAAAAAAGAGCACACATACTCGAAGGCTACCTTATAGCCCTAGACAATATAGATGAAATTATCAAAATCATCAGATCGTCTAGAGATCCAGAAATCGCCAAAAATAGTTTGATAGAGCGTTTTGAACTATCAGAAATACAAGCAAAGGCAATTCTCGATATGCGTTTGCAACGATTGACAGGTCTGGAGAGAGACAAGATAGAGAAAGAATACAAAGAAGTGATGGAGCTTATCAAAGACCTCAAAGATATTCTTGATCGTAAAGAGCGTAGAATGGAGATCATCAAAACCGAACTAGGCGAGATGAAAGATCGCTACGGTGATGAGCGTCGCTCAGAAATAGTACACGATACCGAAGACATATCTAACGAAGATCTCATTCCAAAAGAAGAAATGGTCATTACCGTGTCTCACCAAGGCTATGTCAAGCGTACCTCTTTGGCAGAGTTTCGTACACAAGGTAGGGGAGGAGTAGGTTCTAGGGCTGCCAAAACCAAAGATGAAGACTTTACAGAGCATATGTTTGTGGCAAACACACATAACTATATTCTCATCTTTACCGACAAAGGAAAGGTATATTGGCAGAAAGTATATCAACTACCAGAAGGTACCAAAACTTCTAAAGGAAGACCAATACAAAACATCATTAGCATAGACCAAGAAGATAAGATCAGAACCATTGTAAGCGTAGGAGACTTACATGATGATGACTATATCAACAACAATTACTTGGTCATGACCACCAAGAAAGGTACGATCAAGAAAACAGTAGTAGAGCAGTTTTCTAGACCAAGGGCAAACGGTATCAACGCCATCACCATCAACGAAGGAGATCAACTATTAGATGTCAAACTCACCAATGGAGACTCAGACATCATCATGGCAAAACGTAGTGGTAAAGCCATTCGTTTCCATGAAAGTCAGATCAGACCGATGGGGCGTTCAGCAGCAGGAGTAAGAGGAGTAACCCTAGAAAGCGCAGACGATGAAGTAGTAGGACTAGTAGTCATCTCAGATAAAGAATACAACCTATTAGTCGTTTCAGAAAATGGCTATGGAAAACGTTCAGATATTGAAGATTATAGAGTAACGAGCAGAGGAGGTAAAGGAGTCAAAACTATCAATGTAACAGACAAAACAGGGGCACTAGTAGCCATCAAAGATGTTATAGACTCAGACGACTTGATGATTGTCAATAAGTCTGGTATTACCATACGTTTAGCCGTTGATTCGCTGAGAGTGATGGGAAGAGCCACACAAGGAGTAAAGCTTATCAACCTCAATGACAAAGATGTCATTTCTTCCGTAGCCAAAGTAGAAAATATAGA
>WTJX01000736.1 GCA_011524675.1 Cytophagales bacterium | reverse complement strand
TAGCAAGCTAAAGCGCGTATTTCTAACGATGAGATGAATTAAAATAGCCGTTTTTATCATAAGTATTTTTGGACGACTACTTATATTCAAATCTGTAAGTGATTAAAATCACTTTATGCTCTAAGGAAAGAGTTCCATTAACATTAAAAGGTTAAAAAAAATGAAGTTTTTCATCGATACAGCTAATTTAGAAGAAATTAAAGAAGCAAAAGATTTAGGTGTCTTAGATGGTGTTACGACCAACCCTTCTTTGATGGCAAAAGAAGGAATAAGCGGAGAAGAAAATGTACTAGCACATTACAAGGCTATATGCGACATCGTTGATGGAGATATCAGTGCAGAGGTGATAGCAACAGACTATGAGGGAATGATCAAAGAAGGAGAAGCCTTAGCTAAGATTGACCCTAAGATCGTAGTGAAAGTACCAATGATCAAAGACGGAGTAAAAGCGATCAAATATTTTTCTGACAATGGCATCAAGACCAACTGTACGTTGGTATTCAGTGTAGGACAAGCAATACTTGCAGCTAAAGCAGGCGCTACTTATGTTTCTCCTTTCTTGGGTAGGTTAGACGATATAGGTCATGATGGAATAGATTTGATAGATCAGATCGTAACGGTATATGAAAACTTTGCTTTCGACACGCAAGTATTGGCAGCTTCTGTAAGAAGTGTGAAGCACTTAACGGACTGTGCAGAGCTAGGTGCTCATGTATCTACTTCTCCACTGAAAGTTATTCTTGGATTGCTCAAACATCCTTTGACAGACAACGGACTTAAGCAGTTCTTGGCAGATCATAAAAAAGTCAATAGCTAAGTCTTTTAGAACTTATAAATAAAAGAAAGCTTGACAAAAGCTTTCTTTTATTTTGAATGTAATATCCCACCTCTCATCAAGATAAGTAGTCGTCCAAAAATACTTATGATAAAAAACGGTTGTTTTTGCCCGCCTACTTAAGCTTATTCTAAAAATTAGTCAAAAGCAATATATATGTCTATTTCTCAAGATCCAGTAGTAATCGTAAAAGATGTAATGATTTCTCAGAGTGGTAAACCTATCTTAGAAAATGTAAGCTTTGAGATCGAAAAAGGTGAATTTGTCTTTTTGGTAGGGCGTACAGGTTCTGGAAAGTCATCTATCCTCAAATCATTATATGCTGATCTAGAAATTGACTCGGGTTATATAGAAGTAGCCCAATATGAGGTCAAAGATATCAAAAGGAAATATGTGCCTATGCTCAGAAGGAATATAGGGATTATATTTCAAGATTTTCAATTGCTCAATGATAGAACCGTAGCCGAAAACCTTTTTTTCGTTATGAAGGCTACAGGTTGGAAAGATAAGCTTTCTATGAAAGCAAGGCTTACAGAAGTACTGATGAAGGTAGGGCTAGGGTCAGCAGCACAAAAATATCCTCATCAACTTTCGGGTGGAGAGCAGCAACGAACGGTGATAGCTAGGGCATTGATAAATGAACCTAAAATATTGATAGCAGATGAGCCTACAGGTAACTTAGACCCTGAGGTAGCAGATGATATCTTAGAACTGTTCAATAGTATCAACAATAGTGGTACAGCCATACTTATGGCGACACATAATTATGACTTCTTAGAAAAATACCCCAACAACAGAGTACTTAAGTGTTACAAAGGGAGACTTGAAGATAATGAATAAATATAACTTCCCTTTGAGCATAGTATTGGCTTTCCTCATTTTTGCACTACATACTACTACCTTTGCGATAGAAACCGAAAGCCAACATCCGTATGTTAAGACGGTTCAGTTATATACGGCAGGGCAAGAAGGCATAGTCTCTGAGCATGGCAAAGAAGTGCTACATACGCCATTGCTTTACCTCAATAGTACATATGCGCTTTTTTTAGAGTTTGATTGGTTAGGAGAAGAGCTCCTCGATCAGTTTTACTTTAAAGTATTTCACTGTACCAAAGACTGGGAGAAAACAAACGTTCTTGAAACAGCTTACTTAGAAGAGGTAAATGACTTTTTTTCCAATGAGGTTACTATTTCAAATACCATAGGCGTGCAATATGTACATTGTAAAGCCAAACTACCCACACCTACCTTGTCAGGGAACTATCTTTTGTATGTATATTCAGACAGTGAAGAGCAGGTTTTGCTTACTAGAAAGTTTGCTATAGTAGAGAGTCGGATAAATATTACAATAGATCAAAACATAAGTAATATAAGTAGCAAAAAACAAGGTTTTGATTTTACTGTACGCTTTGGGAATAGTTTTCCGTTTGATTTTCAAGATTTTACAACCGTATATGCTAGGAAAAACTTTTGTTGGCACACTATGAAAAAAATTGAAAACCCAACAATGGTTAATCTTAATGCCAAAACGATAAGCTACACCTCTAATTTTTCAAACATATCTTTTGAAGCAGGAAACGAATACATCAGCTTTGATGCAGGTAGCGATCGTAGCTTAGGGATAAATACAAAAACAATACAAAGAAATAGAGATACGCTCTTTTATCATTTGTACCCATACAAACCATTTCCACTTCTATACAAAAAGTACTTTGATATCAATGGACAATACCTTATTCATAATTACTTCTTAGAAGAAACAAATGTTAGTTCAGAATATGTGAAAGCAGTATTTACCTTAGACTATAGCTTACCACCAAAAGGTAAAGCGTATGTGTTTGGTGCTTTTAATAATTGGGCATTGACAGAAGAAAATAGGCTAAAATATCAAGTAGAACAGAGAAACTACCAAGCAGTAATATGGCTGAAGCAAGGGTATTACGACTTGAATTATGTATGGCAAGACGAAAAAGGAAACTTGAAAGAAACGTATTTTTCTGGTAGCTTCAATCAAACAGAAAATCAATACGAACTATTGGTATATTATTACGATCAGAACTTACAAATAGACCGTATACTAGGCTATACTAAGTTTCAACTCCCCTAATAATAGCATTATGATAATACTTTTTTTAGCGTTCTTATTTTTAGCTGTCTTATACTTGATGAAGCCCAAGGGACATCTTATTGCTCATTATTACTTCCTAAATATTATATTTTTTATAGTCTTAGTTTGTATAACTGATTCAGGTTTTCTTGTTCTTAATATTGTTGTTTGTGTTTTGTATGCTGTTATTATTACTTTCTTGACTATATATTGTTTTAGTCGAAGATTGACTAATAAGTCAAGGGAGTTTGTGTTGTTTTCTTTTGCTTCTTTCAATGGTAAAAAATCTTTTTTCAAAAGAACTATTCTTGCGTTAAACAATGAAGGTTTTTCTTTCTTTGAGAATTGGCATATGACAGAGAAACAGTCTTTTGATTTACAAGAAGTGGAACTGATATATCTGACGAAGTATATTCCCAATGGGATAAGGCTTAAAAAAGACAATGTATGTTTTTTTACGCCCTTTCCTAAAGCATGGAAAAGAGAAATAGAACGTTTATATTATTGGACGGAGGAAGCCTGATTTTATTCCACGAAAGTGGCTCGTTTTAATGAATAATGAATAATGGGGCTAGTAGAACTTGGTAGGTTGTGCCTTAACTCTAATAGAAAGAAAAAATTAAGAAAATGAAAAAATGAAGGGGTGATAGTGATTAATGGTTAACGGTTAGTGTTTAATACTTTGTACTAATGACTTAGTACTCTAAAGGGCGTTAGCAACTAAAAGTGTTTAGTAAATAAGGTGAAAAAATGCTGATACATTTAAAAAAGAAAAGCCTCTCTTGAGCAGAAAAACAGTAACTGACTCAGTGGAGAGAGGCTTTCTTTGTGTTTTATAGAATGAATATATGCTATAAAACATCCATAGTGCTACCTACACAAGTCATGGGTTTAGAAAAAGTAACCCCTAGTGATAAAAAAATTATCTTACTATAGTCAATTCATACTTTTTCTTATCATCAAAAAAGATAAAGTATAAGCCAGTAGGTAGGAACTCTCCGTTACTACCCACACCTGTCCATTGATAGGGAGCCTCAAATTTATTGACAAGCCTACCTCTAAGGTTGTATACACTGACGGTGGTCGTATCTGTAATTACAAAAACATTGTTCTCATCAGTAGACATGAAATAAGGAGTGGTACTAGTTTCTTGTATAAAGGTAGTGGCAGTATCACAGTCAATGACACTAAAGTTAAACGTCTTATTTTTAATACAATAATCATAATTCAACGTAATGAAATGATCTCCCCGTCCTATGTCGCTAGGTATAAAACCACCATCAACTTCATCTACTTCAATACTAGAACTTGTAAAGTAGTAAGGGCTGATGTTGCTGTCTGTAATTTTAAACCCTTCATTGATTGTGGGTAGTTGTATGCTTTGATCGTCATCACAAAAAACTATTTCGTTATAATCATAAAGAAAATTATGAGCTGTTACAGAAGATAAATAGTATGTGTATGAACTGAAAAACAAGAAAGGAGTGCTTTCAGTCATACTCTCATTGCCAAAAACAATTGGGGAATTAATATCTCTAATGCAGGCTTTGGAATTGTCCCAATGCCTTAGTCTTATGGTGTCTCCAGGGAAGTAACCAACGGAGTTGTAACTAGCGGTACTTACAACTAACAGTGTGTCAGTATCTTGCTCGCTCAACTCATAATAACCGGCACAAGATAAACCTCCGTTTAGTTTAAAAAAAGCACCTATAGCATCACCCGTTTCAAATTCAATGTCTCCAATTGTTTCCAAAGAACTTAGTGATATAATAAGCATAGAAGTATCTCTGTACAAAGAGTCACGTAATATGTCATTATTTATTTGCCAAGGTACTTGACCACAGCAAAGCATCAGACGCAAAACTAGAACGCTGCAAAAAAAATGTTTGATATAGTATTTATATTTCATCATATCAACATCCGAAAACAAATAAATATAGCATACATTAAAAATTTATACCTAAAGTTAATTCAACTCTATTTGTATTGATTACTTGTTCTTGTCCAATATTTACTCTATACGAAGCAGAAAACAAAAGTAATAAATCTCTTAACTCAATGTTTTCTATGCCTACAATAGCCATTACCCCATATTTTATTCTTAAAGAACTACCCATGCAAAAGGAATTATTGTAATAAAATAGATTACTAAACGTTAAATCAGAAAAAGGGGTGTTAAGCGTAGAGAAAACAGAAGACTTTAATTTCCATAAGGGGTGTATTGTGAAGCTTTTTTCAGCCATTAATGTGTAGAAACGTGAAAATTTGATGGGGTTAACAAATAATGTGAGCGAGCTATTGAGTACTTGATTGGCAGAAATGCCAATGCTAAAGTTGTCCGTAAACAATCCCAAACCAACAGAAGCATCGGGTGCGCCTCCTGAACTTCCTCCTGGGATATGAATAGCATAGTTGATATATCCTAGTTGAACGCCAAGCGAAGCAGTTATCTTTTCATTGATAGGCAAAGCATAACTATAGCCAAGATAGCTTCTTGTTTTGTTGATGTATATCCCTTCTTTTTCGGGGAATAGGGAAAGGCTAAGTTTGTGAAAAGGTTTTTTGTCTTTTGGCTTACTCCTTGCTTTTAAAAAATGATTTTTAACGCTAAAAGAAAGATCTGCTTTGATGTACATAGTATAAACGTCCTTACTCAAGGAGTTAAAGTCGTTAAAGCCTAAGATACTACTAAATGAAAAATCATTGGCTTTTAGAGCCGTAGGGTTGAGCAAGGAGTAAGAATGATGTATTTGGTCAAAAGCAAAAGGATACGTTTTTTGCTCATTTTGACTAAAACATATCATTTTGATCCAACAACAAAAAATGATTGATATCGTGTTTTTATTAAAAATGATATGATAGGGGTTACAATTTGAACTTTCAAATATTGTATAAATAAATTAAAATATGTCAAAAAACAAGAGGGTTTTTGAAAAACAAATTCTCGATGCTATAAAAAAGGGAGACACAAATAGTAAGACTTTTGAGTTTTTCTATTTGAGCTGTTTTCCAAAAGTAAAGGCATTAGTACTTAGGGGAAATGGAAATGAAGAAGAAGCGAGAGATATTTTTCAAGATGCCGTGCTTACTTTTTATAGAAAAGTAAAGTTAGATAAGTACGAACATTATACAGAGATAGATGCGTATATCTATACCATCTGTAGAAATGAATGGTACAAAAGAGCAAAAAACAAAAAAAGGACATCTGAGATTACAGAAGTAACACACGCAAGCTATACGGACTATTCCTCGCCAGAGACAATGTTTTTTACTACCGAAAAACAAGCATGGGTCATGGACTTACTCAGTCAGGTAGGAGAGAGGTGCAAAGAACTGATGATAAAGAAAGTTTATCATAATCTCTCGCTCACAGAAATATGCGAAAAAATGGGCTTTAGCACCACGCAAGCAGCAAAAACTAAAGTATATAAATGTAAACAGCGACTGATAAAACTTTTGAAGGACAACCAACATATCAAAGAAATTTACTACAATGACTAACGAACAACGCATCGACTGGATAGAACGATACTTTTCGGGAGGGCTAGACCCACAAGCTCAGCAAGACTTTCAAAACTTATTGAAGCAGGATACTTTATTGGCACAAGAGTTTAAATTTCACAAACTAGCGAATGCCATTTTGATAGACGATATGCTTATCAAAGAAAAGCATAAACTTGCTACGCAGATTGATTATGCCAAGCTCAACAGGAAAATGTGGTTCAAGTCAAATAAATGGTATATCATAATTGCTGGTACCTTACTAATAACTACTAGTGTAATGTTAATACCAAATAAAGCTAAGTCAATTCTTCCGCCTTCAATCATAGCTGTCGCAGACACGGCTACTCAGTCTATAGTGCCTGAACAAAACCAAAGTTTTAAGCAAGAAAAGATCATGACTCCTACAGAAAAGAGTCCACAAGACTTACCTAAGGCAGTAACTCTTCAAAAAACTACGCAAGATGTAAAAGATGATTCTTTAATAACCTCAGACCAGTCGCTCGCCAAAACATCAGCTACGATCTTGGATAGTGTAGAAACTACTATTCAAGACAATAAGTCGGATGTCAAAGCTGACCTTTATCAAGATACAGTACAAGCAAAACAGAGCGATATCAAAGACTACAACCTTACCTTGTCATTAGACCCAAAGCCTATCGCCTCTTTGAAGGATACCGTCAAACCTTGTGCAGAACTTAGTGCTGAGCTAAAAATTGTATCTACGTGTACAGCACAAGCCAATGGAGAAATACATGTCTTGGATAAAAATGAAAATTATACTTATACCATTGACGGTAATGAGTCCACAGATTTTTTCAATTTGAGCCAAGGTAATTACCTTTTGGACATAGAAGATCAAAATGGCTGTATGACACAAAAAGAAGTCTTTGTAGATCAAAAACAATGTGTGAGCCACGATTATATATTCAACAAAGCCTTTCAAGAGAAGGTAAGCTTTCATTTGAAAGAAGAAAGTGGGACGATACGCATCATTCATGTAAAGACGGGAAGAGAAGTGATACAGTTTTCATTTGACTATGGCAAGCCTTCATACTGGGACGGACAAGACAGTCAGGATATGTTCGTCCAAACAGGCTTATATATAGTGTTGATAAACTATCAAAGTGGAGAAAGTATCAAAGGAACATTGACCATTAGTGAGTAGGTGCAAAGCATTCTGTTAATGAATGCTTACATGTTTTTTGTTTTTTGCCTTTCGGCGAATAAAATCTAGTGGGATAGTATCAATTTTTATCATATCAAGTGTTCATCTTTAAAGTAAAAATACCTACCTTTGCAATCCTTTGAAAAACAGAGGCACTTTTAGGCAAAATGTCTAGGTGGTTTTATTAATCCTAAAAACTGGATGGAGAAAATTATTGTTTCATCATCCAACTTCGTTTTAGACGGAGCTAAAGAAAAAAATATGGCTGACAAAGCTGTTACATTTGCTGAACCAACTGAAGAATTCAATTGGGGAGGAGAGACAGGAGGGTTTGCTGCGGCATACTCTGATGAAGAGAAAAAAAACTTAGAAGAACTATACAGCATTGATACTGCGGATATCGTAGAGAGAGAAGTAATCACTGGTGTAGTTGTAGGCATCACAGACAAAGATGTAGTTCTTAATATCGGATTCAAATCTGATGGTCTAGTTCCTTTGAACGAATTCAGAGACTTAGACGATTTGAAAATCGGTGATGAAGTATATGTATATATAGAGCAAAGAGAAGATCACCAAGGTCAGCTCGTTCTTTCTAGAAGAAAAGCTAAAATAGTAAAAGCTTGGAAAGATGTTCAGAAAGCATTAGACGAAGATTTAGTATTAGACGGTTTTGTGAAGAGAAGAACAAAAGGTGGTCTAATAGTAGATGTACACGGTATAGAAGCATTCCTACCAGGTTCACAAATAGATGTGAAGCCTATCAGAGACTTTGATATCTACGTAGATAAGAAAATGGAAGTGAAAGTTGTGAAAATCAACTATACTAACGACAACGTAGTAGTATCACATAAAGTCCTAATCGAGAAAGATCTAGAGAAACAAAAAGCAGGTATCCTCAACAACCTAGAGAAAGGTCAAGTACTAGAAGGTGTTATCAAGAATATGACAAACTTCGGTGTATTTATCGACTTAGGTGGTGTAGATGGATTACTACATATCACAGATATCTCATGGGGTAGAGTAAATCACCCAGAAGAAGTATTATCATTAGACCAAAAAGTAAACGTAGTAGTACTAGACTTTGATGATGCTAAGAAACGTATCTCATTAGGTATGAAACAACTTACTGCACATCCTTGGGATGCTCTTGCAGAAGATGTTGGAGAAGGTACAGCAGTCAAAGGTAAGATTGTAAACGTAGCTGACTACGGAGCATTCTTAGAGTTACACCCAGGTGTAGAAGGATTGATTCACGTATCTGAAATGTCATGGTCTCAGCACTTAAGAAATCCACAAGATTTCTTGAAAGTTGGTGATGAGATAGAGGCTAAAGTCCTTACCATAGACAAAGAAGAAAGAAAAATGTCTTTGGGTATCAAGCAATTGACAGAAGATCCTTGGACGAAACAAGATCTTTTGACCAAGTACGCTGTAGATACTAAGCACAAAGGTATCGTAAGAAACTTGACTAACTTCGGTTTGTTCATCGAGTTAGAAGAAGGTATCGACGGACTAGTACACGTATCAGATTTGTCTTGGACTAGAAAAATCAAGCATCCATCAGAGTTCGTGAAAGTAGGAGAAGAGATGGAAGTAATGGTACTAGAGCTAGATGTAGAGAATAGAAAACTATCTCTAAGTCATAAGCACCTAGAAGAAAACCCTTGGGATACATTCGAAGAAGTATTCAACGCAGGTTCTACACACAAATGTACAGTTATTCAGAAAAACGAAAAGTCTGCTATTCTTGAATTGCCTTATGGTATCGAAGGAATTGCAACTTCTAGACACATCGAAAAAGAAGACGGTACACAAGTAGAAGTAGGAGAAGCATTAGACTTCCAAGTACTAGAGTTCTCTAAGAGCGACAGAAGAATCTTACTTTCTCATAC
>WTJX01000018.1 GCA_011524675.1 Cytophagales bacterium | reverse complement strand
TAATCACTAATCACTACCCTACCCTCATTCTTCATTATACATTATTAATTCTTCATTAAAATAAAACCACTAATCACTGTAAAAAAGCACGAAACTTTAGCGTTACAATTTTTGAAATGCTTTTTGCCTTCTTGTAGGTCGTGCCTATGCCAAAGCGTTCTCTATCAATCTTCGCCGTGCCTATGATTTCTAAGGGCTGAGTAGGAAGCACCTGAAAGTCAAGTGTTATAGGGGCTGTAATGCCTTTGATGGTAGCCTCTGCCTTGGCACTATAACTACTGTCGTTGAGTGCCTCTGCACCATCAATGACTACATGAGCTGTTGGGTATTTCTCCGCTTCAAAAAAATGCTCTCCTTTGAGGTGCTTAACCAACAGCTTACTTCTCTCCGATAATGAATGTATGTCTATGGTAATTTTTGCTTTCACCTTTGCTATGGCATCCGCCTGCAAAGCTATCTCATCAAAAGACCAATGCTCAAAACTACCCTTTGCTTTGTAGAGTTTGGTAGAAGCAAACCATTGTATATAATCGCCTTCTGCTTTTTCTTTTTGTGTGATGACTTTTTCTCTTGCCTTGTACAAGTCTTCTTGTAGCGTATTTACTTTTTCTGTAGGCTTGAGCAAAAAGTTTAATTGAAAGTTGAGCTGCTGTGCTGCTGGTGAAGGACCGTCTGGTCCTTCAATGCCAAACAACTCCTGTATAGGCAATACAAAGTTTCCATTCACCCAAAGCTTGGGTTGTGAATGCTCATCCAAGATCACTTCTATCGTGCCATTAGCTTTGAGGGCTACAGCTTTGCCCATCATACGAAACTGTCCTTCTAGCGTTACCAGCTGCGGCATTAGAAAATCCCACGATGACGGTGCTTTCGTAATCTTAAAGTCATAACTCGCATTAGGATATATGCCTGCTTTTATACTCTCATTGAGTATATAATCGTCTAGCCCTTCGTCCCCCATAGTAACCGAACTTGACTTTACCACTACATGCCCCTTCGCTCCCAAAAGTGTATTTCCATCTTGCAAATGAAGTTGCATTTTCATGGCTCTTGCCTCCCCTGCATAGTGATCTACAGGCGCACCAAAACTAAACTGAACCAAAGGTGAACCATCTGGAAGCCCTTGATCAAAGAGCCAGTAGCGAGGGAGCTTGTCTAGCTGAAAATGTAAACCCTTCTGTTGAGGTCTGCTCGGCAATGCTAGCCCCAACTGCTCCCATGTACGTGTAGGCACACTTTTCTTTATCGCTTGAAAAGCATCGCCATAGTTTAGGTTTACCAACTGCGCTTTGACCTTTTGTTCTTGCAAGGCCGCTGCCTGCTTAAATAATGCTGCCCTATCTTCCCACTTTCCTACAAGAGACTCTTCGGACTGATATACAGCTTCATGACAATGAAACATAGAGAATATGGCAGTTGAAATATGGAGTGTTCCATCCTCAGCAAGATAAGGGTGATAGTCGGTATAAAATAGGCGATCGGTACTCGCAAGGGTAGCACGAGCTTGCATCTTAAAGTCTTGTAAGCCCTCAGCGATATAGCCCCTTACCTCTTCTACAAATTTGCTTTGATCAAAACGTTTAGGGAGTTTTCCTTTGAGTTCTGTGATCTTGATAGGCGTGGCTACCGTAGCCTTTCCTACATTCCAAAGGGGAATATGCTCCTTGGGATTTACCGAGCTTTGGCGAGGGGAATACTTTGCTGTCCTCATAAAGTTGATGAGACGATCTAGTGTGAGGTACCTACCCGAATAGACCGAGCGACCGCGATAATTTTGATAGTAAAAAGAAGGAACGATTTTCACTTCTGTGGGTACACCTTGGCTTAGAGGGATACGTATCAGCTCGATACCATTAGTATCCGCATACTGCTGTAGTGAAGGTAAGCTCGTCTTTACAAAATGTTGGGAAGCTACGTCATCACCCAAAAAAACGATCAACTGCTGTTGCTCTTGTGCACATACCCCACCAAAAAGAAAAACGGCAATAAAGAAGATAAATGATTTCATACAGACATATTGGGTATAGAACTGTAAATTGATTAGGCACGACGGTTTTTAAAGTGTTCTCTTAATGATTCTGTACTGTGGACTCCACCAGCTTTTATATCTTCTTCTGAGCGTTGCAATTTAGTTTCTAGTTCCTCAAAGTTCATAGGTTGTCGTTTTTGACTATGCTCAAAGAGACTCTTTAGCTTTTCCAAAAATCTAGGATCTTTAATTTTATCTATCTTTTGGTGTAACCAGTTAATATCTGCTTGAAATTGTGCTTCCATACCCATTTTGTCGTTTGCCTACTCAAAAATAACGATTCTTATTAAACTTTGGTTTAATCCTACAAAGGAAAATTTACTTTTATCACTAGCGTTTCTTCTTCAAAGATGCTTGCTTCTAGGTTCAAAGAATTAGTAAAGAGGATACACTTTTCAGTCTCCTGTAAGTACTGCATTTTTCAATCGCTAGTGGTCATCAATACAGCTATGGTAGATAAAAAGCTAGTTTACATTAAAATTCGATTATTCGGGTTTTTACAAAAGTCTGCATTAAGTACAAAGAATGTTTTTCTTTTACGTTGTTCGAGTACTTAAAAGTCCGTACACCATCTTTTTTAAATGCTTTCTTTATCATGGTACTTGGTCTTTATACTTCGTACTATTCAGCAGTAATTTAGTTTTTGCTTTACTTATAATTACGAGTCCATAGTCTATTTTATGAGCTTTTGGCTATTAGGTATTAGCAGTTAGCTTTTTTGT
>WTJX01000722.1 GCA_011524675.1 Cytophagales bacterium | reverse complement strand
CAGTTTTCATTGTTTGAGTAAGCATGAACCTTATATTTAAAATAAAGTAAACGTCAGGAATTTAATGTAGGCTTGCTCTAAGTAAAGAGAATCTCAGTGAATGTGATTTTAAACTTTTAAGTTAAACTTGTTCAAATAATTAAAAAGCATTGTATTTAAAACATGCAGTTAGTTTTTACTTTTACATCTAATTTCCTCATTTTATTTGTATTATATCCATGGTATCCCCTATCAAAAGATAGTTAAAAAACGATTTCAATCATATATAATAACACACCTATACTAAAACTACTATAAATTATTCAAATAATATTTTCATACAAATATTATTTTTACATAGATTTTATTTGATAAATTAATTATTATTTTAAATATATGAGCATGAAATAACGCATTATATTTTGAAGAATTTTTTCACTCCTTTTGTTTAATTTTGAAAAGCAATTAAGTATTTTTGTAAAAAAAACTATGAAAAACTTAAAACTTCACTTCCAAATTATCATACTAAGCCTTTTACTGTACTCATGCAAAAAAAGGAGGGATGAACCAAACCCTACAGAAGCAATTGTCAAAGGAACTATTTTTTCTACACAAAATAGTTATAAAGAGATACATGGTGCGATTATCTCATTAGACAATAAAAAGCGTAATAAATCACATAGCGATGGAACATTTTTAATTAGTAATGTAAGTCCTAATACATATAATGTAATAGTAAGCCATAGTCAATACAAAAACGATACTTCTGAACTTACCGTAATAGCAGGGGATATAATTACTCATCCTGTACCATTAGAACCTATAGCTCCTATCCTTTCTTTGACAGACGAAGTAGAAGCTTTAGATTTTGGTTTAACTACTAATTCACTAACATTCACCATTGAAAATATAGGTATAGGTAGCTTAACATGGGAATTGGTTTTTGAAGAAGAAAGCTGGTTCTCTGTAAGTGATTTGTCAGGTACAGGAAATTTAGAAATATCAGTTACTATAAATAGAGAAGAATTACTCGAAGGTACTTACCAATCTGAGATAATAGTAAAAAATAAAGAGTTCGACAATGATGTTGATACCATTGACATTCATGTGGTATCAGAAAAGCAATCCATTTCCTTCAAACCTGGAGCAGAGGAAGGAAAAGACTCTCATATAAGATTTCATAGTGATTTTGAGTCTCTCAATTATTCAGACAAGGCTTATTTAAATGTCTCTTATTGGACTAGATGGGGGTATGGTTATGCTATGAATAGCGTTATTGAGTTTACGGACTTAAAATCATTGACTAATGTAGAGATCGTATCAGCTGAATTGATATTCCATGACGGAAGCTACTATGATGAAGCTAATTTTGCTCTTTGGTCTGATTATGTTGTTAATGGTTATGATAATGACAATACTATAGATTTGTACCTTGTTACCGAAGAATGGGAAGAAGATGAAGTGACTCCTATCAATGCACCCTCTTATAGTACAGCCATAAGTGCAGAAATAGCTAGGAGCAATGATAGATCAGAGTTGAAAACCTCTGATGTTACAGCACTGGTACAAGAAACAGTGGATCATCCAGATACTTATTTTGGATTTTATATGGTGAATAGAACTCAAAGTAGATATCGTTCTATGATGCTTGCCTCTAGTGATTCACCCAATTCTGAAGAACATCCAGAACTAAAAGTTGTTTATATACAAAGGTAGTCTTATAAAAAAAGCCTCTTGAAATTTTCAAGAGGCTTTTTTTATTCATGAGGTCAAGTAAAAATATACGTTCTTGTAATTTTATATTGACTTAGCTGGATACTATTTTGAAACTACAGCTACTAAGTCAAGCACTTTATTTGAGTAACCCCACTCATTGTCGTACCATGATACTACTTTTACAAATGTTCCGTCTAATTGGATTCCTGCACTAGCATCAAAAACAGAAGTACAAACCTCACCTCTGAAGTCAGTAGCTACTACTTTATCTTCTGTGTATCCTAGTACTCCTTTCATAGAAGTCTCAGAAGCAGTCTTCATGGCAGCACAAATATTTTCGTAAGTAGTTTCTTTATCAAGCTCTACCGTAAGGTCTACAACAGATACATCAGAAGTAGGTACTCTGAACGCCATACCTGTAAGTTTACCATTCAACTCAGGAATTACTTTTCCTACAGCTTTAGCAGCACCAGTAGAAGCTGGGATGATGTTTTCTAAAATTCCTCTACCTGCTCTCCAATCTTTAGCAGAAGGACCATCGACAGTTTTTTGTGTAGCAGTAGCAGCGTGTACTGTAGTCATCAATCCTTTTTTGATTCCAAAATTATCGTTCAATACTTTGGCGATAGGAGAAAGACAGTTAGTAGTACAAGAAGCATTAGATACGATGTCTTGTCCGGCATAAGTATCAGAGTTTACGCCTACTACAAACATTGGAGTAGCATCTTTTGAAGGAGCAGATAAGACTACTTTCTTTGCACCAGCTTCTATGTGTTTACGAGCTGTTTCGTCTGTTAAGAAAAAACCAGTAGATTCTACTACTACGTCTGCATTGATGTCTCCCCAAGCCAAGTTTGCAGGGTCTCTCTCAGCTGTAACTCTTACTTCACTACCGTTTACGATCAACTTACCATCTTTTACAGAAACGTCACCATCAAAACGACCATGTACAGAATCGTACTTCAGCATGTAAGCTAAATAATCTACATCTAATAAATCGTTGATTCCTACAACTTCGATATCTTCACGTTTTGCAGCGCAACGGAATACGTTTCTACC
>WTJX01000494.1 GCA_011524675.1 Cytophagales bacterium | reverse complement strand
TTTAGGTGTAGTAATATAATATAATTCCCTTGTATGCATTAACCAACTCTATCCAATGAAAGAAGTTACTAAAGAAGTTTATCTAAAGTGGTATGAAGACATGCTATTTTGGAGAAAGTTTGAAGACAAACTTGCCCAAGTATATATTCAGCAAAAAGTAAGAGGTTTTCTACATTTATATAATGGTCAGGAGGCTATTTTAGCAGGTGCACTCCATGCAATGGATCTGACTAAAGATAAAATGATTACTGCTTATAGAAATCACGTACAACCAATCGGTATGGGTGTAGACCCAAAACGTGTAATGGCAGAACTTTATGGGAAAGAAACAGGGACTTCAAAAGGGATGGGAGGTTCTATGCATATTTTCTCTAAAGAACACCGTTTTTATGGAGGACACGGAATTGTAGGGGGGCAAATCCCATTAGGAGCAGGTCTTGCATTCGCAGACAAATATTTTAAAAGAGATGCAGTAACACTTACTTTCTTTGGTGATGGTGCTGCACGACAAGGTTCTTTACATGAATCTTTCAACCTTGCAATGCTTTGGAATTTACCCGTAGTTTTCTGTGTGGAAAATAACGGTTACGCTATGGGAACTTCTGTGGAGCGTACTGCAAATCACACGGATATTTATAAGCTAGGTTTAGGTTATGAAATGCCTTGTAAGCCTGTAGATGCTATGAACCCGGTAGCTGTTGCAGAGGCAATGCACGAAGCTATAGAGCGTGCAAGAAGTGGAAATGGTCCTACATTTTTAGAACTTAAAACATACAGGTATAGAGGACATTCTATGAGTGATGCTCAAAAGTACCGTACTAAAGATGAAGTTGCAGAGTATCAAAAAATAGATCCTATTACTCAGGTATTGGATGTTATTTTAGAAAATAAGTATGCAACTGAAGATCAAATTAAAGAAATTGATCAAAGGGTAAAGGATAAAGTACTGGAATGTCAAAAGTTTGCAGAGGAATCAGATTTCCCTAAAAAACAACAGTTATATGATGTTGTGTACGAACAAGAAGATTATCCTTTTTTACCTCATAAATTATAGAATAGTAGAAAAATATGGCAACGATAATAAATATGCCAAGACTGAGTGATACCATGGAAGAAGGTACAGTCGCTTCTTGGTTTAAGAAAGTAGGAGATGTTGTTTCTGAAGGAGATATTCTTGCAGAAATAGAAACAGATAAAGCTACTATGGAATTTGAATCTTTTTATGAAGGAACCTTGTTACACATTGGTGTAGCTGAAGGGGAAACAGTTCCTGTAGATCAGTTATTGTGCGTAATTGGTTCTGAAAATGAAGATATCACTACTATTCTTAATGGTTCATCAGGACAAACAAGTAGTGCTTCAGCGGATACATCAGCTGATGCTACAGAAGATACAGCTTCAACACCACCAAAGCAAGGTGCGGGAGTACCATCAGGTGTTGAAATTATAACGATGCCAAGATTGAGTGACACCATGGAAGAAGGTACTGTTGCTTCTTGGATCAAAAAAGTAGGAGATGATATTTCTGAAGGAGATATTCTTGCAGAAATAGAAACAGATAAAGCTACTATGGAGTTTGAGTCTTTCTATGAAGGAACGTTACTTCATATTGGTGTTGAAGAAGGGCAAACTACAGCTGTAGAATCTCTTTTAGCAATTATTGGTCCTAAAGGAACTGATATTTCAGGAATTGTAGCTAATGGAGGTGTGGTTGCAAATCCTCAGCCAGTAAATGATATTTCTTCAGCTGCTCCAAAGGAAGTAAGTGCTTCGCAAGAAGCAACAGCTTCACCAGTAGTTGCAGAAACATCAGGTAGAATTTTTGCTTCACCATTAGCTAAAAAGATTGCAGCTGACAAAGGAATTAACCTTGCAGAAGTAAAAGGTAGTGGTGAAAACGGACGTATAATAAAGGCAGATATTGAAAATTATACTCCTCAAAAAACAACAGTTTCTGAGCCAGTAACTTCTGCTGCACCTAGTTCAAAACCAGAGGAGAAACTTAGTGTAACTCCAGTATATGTTCCTGTAGGTGAGCCTTCTTTTGAAGAAGTGAAAAACTCATCTATGCGTAAAACTATCGCTAAGCGTTTAGGACAATCAAAGTTTACTGCACCACATTATTACCTTACTTTAGAGGTGGCTATGGATGAGGCAATGGCTTCTAGAAAACAAATTAATAGTGTTCCTGATGTTAAAGTTTCTTTCAATGACTTGGTAGTGAAGGCTTGTGCAATGGCACTTAGAAAGCACCCACAAGTAAACACCCAGTGGACTGATGCTGTTACTAAAATAGCAAAACATATCAGTATTGGTGTGGCTGTAGCTGTTGAGGATGGACTTGTAGTACCTGTACTTCCTTTTACAGACCAAATGTCACTTACTCAAATAGGTAGTAACGTAAGAGTTTTGGCAACAAAGGCAAAGCAAAAGAAGTTAACTCCTGCAGAGATGGATGGCAGTACCTTTACGGTTTCTAATTTAGGAATGTTTGGAATTACTTCTTTTACAAGTATTATTAATCAGCCAAATTCAGCGATACTTTCTGTTGGTGCTATAGTACAAAAGCCAGTGGTTAAAGACGGGCAAATAGTAGTGGGTAACACCATGACCTTAACACTAGCCTGTGATCACAGAACTATTGATGGAGCTACTGGAGCTGCGTTTTTACAAACATTAAAAACATATTTAGAAAACCCAGTTACTATGCTTGCTTAAAAAGTATGTAATTCTTTTATAATTTTATAAAACAGAAAA
>WTJX01000428.1 GCA_011524675.1 Cytophagales bacterium | reverse complement strand
GTATGGAATAGAGTACATTTAAAGCATTAACACCTGTCAGGTTTTATTTCCAAGTTTAACTTCGTAAAGTAGAACTATTAATTCTTCATTAAAATAGCGCCACTTTCGTGGAATAAAATCATACCTTTAACAGCAAGACATCTGAACGTAAAGACATCTTGCTTCTAGCATCCGCGCTCTTATTCCTTATTACTCGCTTGTGTTTTTGGTTTTGTTTTTTGAGGCATTTGTGCTTGAAAAAACGCAAGTCTTTCTTTCATTTGCTCCACAACCTTGGGCAGCTGTAAGTATAAGTTGGTTGTTTGATTCACGTCCTTATCCAAGTCATATAGTTGTCCATTGGGTGCGCCTTTTATGAATACACCATCTTTGACATCACTATTCTTATGGCCACTATACGTTACAGCAGCAGGGCCACCAAAAGCATGATTACCTAATACCTTACTACCAAAGCCCCCTCCACCACGGGGAGGAATGTACAACCACTTCCCTTGTCTTAATGCTAAATGTGATTTACCAGCTGGAGAATGTATCAACTCTTCCCTCAAAGGTGTTTTAAAATCACCCACAAGTGCAGGTAGTATATTGATACTATTTTTTCCTTCTACAAAAGATTGATCTTGCCCTGTGAAAGCTACCATCGTCGCTAGTAAATCTATTTGACAAATAAGCTGATCTGAGGTAGTATTCTTTTTGATGTTATTAGGCCATTTGGCAATGAAAGGCACTCTGTGCCCTCCTTCCCAAGCATCAAATTTATAGCCCAACAAATCACCATTCAGCTGATGTCCTTTGGCTACAGCTTTTTGACCAGTGGCATTAATCATCCATTTAAAAGTATCTAGTCGCTAGACAGGAGTACTAATATATTGTTATTCATTCAGTATGTTATATGTGTTTTAATCATGCGCTTGGCTGTCGGTATTAACGTCACATTAGACATTGGACATGCTTTAAGTATCCTGCATTCAAGTTAAAAAACGAGTATTTAGGGTGCTTTATAATTTACATTTCCTTTGAGCCAGTCATAACTACCAAACTGATATGTACTCTTTCTATTGGGGGTACTATTGTATTTAAATAACTGGTAATCGACAGTAACTTTACTCCATTCTTTCCATTGCTGGACTAACTTATTTACCAATTCAGGATGCTTTGAAGCTATGTCATCATCTTCATGAATGTCATTTTCTAAATCATACAACTTTTTAGTATCAATGAACAACTTATACTTTCCATCTCTTATTACGCCTGAATTATTTGCTAAATTCTTTCTCCAACAAAGGCTATGACGAGGAGAGGTGTTTTGTTGGTGAGTGATATATGATGTCAAATCTTCCCCATGCAGTTCTTCTTTTTTTATTTCTCCCCCTGCTAGTGCTACAGCAGTTGCTCCTATGTCTAGAGAACTTACGATACCATCATACACAGTTCCTTTTTTGATTTTCTTGGGCCAATGTACGATGAGTGGAACACGCAAACCACCTTCGTCAAAACTTCCTTTTGCACCCTTCAATGGTCTATTGTCAGATGTTTTTTTCATTCCTCCATGGTCGCTCAAAAACCAAATGATGGTATTTTCGGCAAGTCCATTTTTTTCTAAAGTTTGCATCAATTTGCCCACACCTTGATCAAGTTCTTCTACCATGGCAGCATATATACTTCTGCTATGTGGTGTAACGCCTGGTACTTCTGTCATCTTATCTTCTGGATATTTGGCAATAGTTTCTTGAGGTGCTTCTAATTCTAAATGAGGTGCATTGTAAGACATGAATAAATAAAATGGCTTTTCTTTATTCTCATTGATGAAGTCTGTGCCTGCATCGGTAAGTACATGCGTTACATAGCCTTCCCATTGGATAGGCTTCTGATTATGAATGATAGGTAAAGTATGATGTAAATCTCTTGTTCCCCAAGGTCTTTTTTTCTTTTGGTATAAATCCCCATAATGGTCTAAAGGATAGTAGGTAAGTCCACCACCTAAAAAACCAAACCAATCGTCATAACCTACAGCATTGGGGTGTTGGTGAGGAGCAGTGCCCATATGCCATTTACCTACTCCTCCCGTAGTGTAGCCCTGTTGTTGCAAAAGAGAAGCAAAAGTAAGTGTCCCCTCTGAAAAACCTTGACTTGGGTCTAGGGGTTTAGGAGGGTTTTTATAGTAGCCAAAAGAAGATTGGTTTCTTCCTGTAATAAAGCCTGCTCGTGATGGTCCACACATACAGCCTGTTACATAAGCAGAAGTAAAACGACCTCCGTTATGTGCTAGCTTGTCTATATTAGGAGTGCGTATGTCTTTGCAGCCATAGACACCCAAGTCTCTATAACCTAAATCATCTGCCATGATGACTATAATGTTGGGACGCTCTGAGGAAGGCTTCCCTTTTTTTGCTATGGATAAGCTTAGGATAAATAAAAAAAGATAAGATAAGATTTGTTTTATCATGAGTATTGTCTTTTGAGTATATTGAAAAAATATGAGTAAGTTCTTTAACTTAGCAACAGTCACAAAAGTAGTTTTTTTCTACTTTTTACTATGGTAATTATCTGTTATTTAATTGTACGAATCGCCTATGCTGCCGTTATTACAAGCTTTGACAAGTGTCGGACAATAAGTACATAGCAAAAAGAAAATAAACTTCGCTTTGTGCAAAGTCTTTTCATTCATTCTCAGCATACGGATTTAGTAGATGTTAGTTGGTGGTTAGTACTCAGAGGAGTTTATTGTGCAGTTTATTTCCTTGTTTGTAATTGGATTT
>WTJX01000047.1 GCA_011524675.1 Cytophagales bacterium | reverse complement strand
AATTCCTCCAAAAACGCTTTGTTTTTTAGTTTTGGCGGCTGTAGTAGTGGTATATTATGTTTTAATGCCGCCTCCTTTACCGCAGAATATTTTATTTTTTGACCTCTACCTGCGGCTTTGTCTGGGGCTGTAATTACGGCTACTACATTAAAATCATGCGCTATCAATATGTCTAAACTAGGAACAGCAAACTCAGGTGTTCCCATAAATATTATTCTCAAATCTTTCATGTGTTTAAAAATCAGATTTTATGTTTTAATCATTCCCTTGTGTGGTGAGAGCTACCTTAGCCTTAGTTTTTTCGCTCCCGCCGTGCGGGTTTCATGTGTTTAAAATGTGTTCAAGTTTTCTTGTATTCGAGTGTTCAAGTTGAAAGAGCTTTGCGCTATGCGACATGCGGTTTGCGTCGTTATAATCATTCCCTTATGAGCTAAATCCAATAACCTTCAACGTTTTACGTTCAACTTTTTACCTTTAACATTCGACATGACGGTTTTATGTGCTTTCTTGTGTACAAGTTGAAATATCTGGTTATTAGCATTTAAACCATGTCCTTATGAACTAGATCTCTTTAATCTTTAACCCTTAATCTTTAATCCTTTATAACCCATAGAGTAAATATTTTTTTCTCATGAGCATATAACGCGTTAAATCCTTTTCCCAACTTTTTTTAATATCTACTTCAGAAACCTCATCTTTGATTTGTTTGATGAGGATATCATTGCCTGCCAATAGATTAAAAAACTTCTCATTCGTAAAAAACTTTTCTTTGTTAGGGTATGCTTTATAGTATGACAATAGGTAACGAAGGCTAAAATGCGTGTCATCATTTCTGTCTCGCAGATTGCTACCATAACATTTTTTGTTCTCATGCTTCGGATACTTAGAAGCACCTGGCATGCTTACCGGGGTAAAGGAAAAGCTACTATCTTTTAATAATGGGCTACCAATAATTTGAAAAGGTGTGTTAGTACCTCTGCCAATACTTATATCCGTAGCTTCAAAGAAACATAGTGAGGGGTAAAGCGCTATAGACAAAGCATTGGGTAAGTTTGGAGAAGGTTTGATAGGGAGAGTATAGCAGCTGTTGTGTTGATAGTTGCCACACTTTATTACCTCCAAAGGGCATTGTACACCATGATTAAGCCATTTTTCACCATTGATCATATGCGCCATTTCACCCAATGTACAGCCATAGACTACAGGTATAGGGTGCATCCCCACAAAAGACTGAAACTTACTATCCAAGATAGGACCGTTAATACTATGCGCATTAGGGTTCGGTCTATCAAGTACGATAAGTAAGACATTTTCTTCTGCGCATGCTTCCATAACATAATGCAAACTACTCAGATACGTATAAAAGCGTACACCCACATCTTGTATGTCAAAAAGTACAACTTCTATACCCTCCAAGTCCTCCTTTTTAGGTTTCTTTTTTTTGCCGTATAGCGAGATAATGGGCAATCCTGTAGTGATGTCTATACCATTTGCCACTAATTTACCAGCGTCCTCATTACCTCTAAAACCATGCTCGGGCGAAAATATATGTTTTACTTTTATACCCAACGAAAGTAAGCTATCAACCAAGTGAGTTTGGTGTATTGTAGAAGTTTGGTTCGCCACGATAGCGATATCTTTGTCTTTTATTTTCTCCAAATATGCCTCAGTCCTTTCAGCAGCAGGCTGTATCGTTTGTGCAGTTGACACGAATGCAATTAATACAAAGCATATAACAAATAGTGGTCTTACACAAGCATCGAGGTAGAAGTAAAGCAGTTGCATTATATTTTGTTTCATGTGTTTAAAATGTGTTCAAGTGTTCTTGTATTTGAGTGTTCAAGTATGTAACTTACTGATATTCAAATAGTTATTCCATATGTTTTTAATCATAATCTTGTGAGCTAAACCTCTTTAATCCTTGATCTTTAATCTTTTAACATGCTTGTTTCATGTGTTTAAAAGTATTTAGTAGTTAGTATCTAGTCGCTAGACAATAGTACTAATATATTGTTATTTAGTATGTTATATATTTTTTAATCATACGCTTGTTTGTCTGTATTAACCCCACATTAGACATTTGATATTCGACATGCGGGTTTCCAACTTTTAATGTTCAACCTTTCACTTTAGATTTTAGACCTTTTAGTATAAAACAGTTAACTTTAGCAAAAATAGTATATTCTTGTTACGATTCATTTCCAAAAGACTCCGTAAAGGGCAAAAAGCTTCTTTTTCTTCTATCGTTTCCACGATTACGGTGATAAGCATCACCTTTGGTACAATGATACTTATATTATCTGTAACCATATTAGAAGGATTCAAAGGAACAGTATTAGAAAAATTATTCAGCGTAGAAGGACACCTCAAAGTCAGTGCTTACGATGCCAATCAATACATAGAGCAAAACCCCATTCTTTTACATTCCGAGTTATACGATAATGCATCATCTTTAGAAGGAGTAGAGCATATACAATCCTTTGCAAACAAATCTGCGCTTATCAAAACTGATGATGCAGTAGAAGGCGTAGTAGTCAAGGGAATATCCACAGACTTTTACCTAGATAACTTTAAGCAAAATATTTTAGACGGTGGCAGTTTTTTGAATTTCTCAGAAACCAACTATTCCAGTGATATCATGATAAGCCAACAATTGGCAAACAAACTATCACTCTCTATAGGTGATGATATCTATTTATTCTTTATACAAGACAGACCCAAAGAAAGAAAACTCAACATTTGCGGAATCTATCGTACATACATAGAAGATTTTGACGATAAAGTAGTACTATGTGATCTTGCATTATTACAAAAGCTCAATAAATGGGGAGACACACTGGTAGGAGGTTATGATGTCTTTCTATCAGACTTTAGTCAATTAAAACAAGGCGGAGAGCTTATCTACGACAAAATGGACTATAATTTACAAATGGACAAAGTAACGAACCTTTTTCCTCACATCTTCGATTGGCTAACGTTATTGAATAAGAATGTTATCGTTTTCATTATCATCATTTTTGTCATTGCTAGCTTTAATATGCTATCTACGATGTACATTCTGATGATGGAAAGAGCCAATATGATAGGACTTTTCAAGGTAATGGGAGCAAAGAACAGTCAAATACAACGCATTTTTTGGTATCATGGACTAAGTTTGGCACTTAAAGGAATGATAATAGGAAATATAATAGGCTTAGCTTTGTGTGCTATACAATACTACACACACATCATTCCGCTAGAACCTGAGAATTATTATATGGATTATGTCCCGATTAAGTGGGATTGGGTTATGATCCTATTCATTAACTTTTTGATATGTCTGCTTATCAATATCATTATCTTGATTCCAAGCTATTTAATAACCCGAATGAACATCATCAAAGCAGTTAAGTTTAATTGATTTGTATATACGTTTTGGGTTTTACGTTTTGAGTAGCAGACTTGCGCTATTTGATATAAAATGATACACCTCTGTTTTTTATCAACTAATAACTCAACAACTATAATCTAATAACCCGTTCTTTATTCTTTATTATTGCTCAAAAGAAGCCACTTTTGAGCAGTAAAATAATCTTATCTACATTAAAATTAGAAATTAGGTTTTAACTATTCCCTTGTGTGGTAAGAGCTACCTTAACCTTCGTTTTTTTCGTTCCCGCCGTGCGGGTTTCATGTAGATAAGATTATATAAGCCTTTTCCTTCTTATACTTTTTAAACCGTAAATTGAAAACATTCATTTCTTTAATTGTTTAATTTTCTCTCAATCAAAGGTGAAAATTGTCAAGACACTCACATTATTCATTATACATTATTAATTCTTCATTAAGAAAACACCACTTTCGTGGAATAAAATCCTGCTTTTCACGTCTTTATGTCTCTATGTCAATACGTCCGTACGTTTAAAAACCGTAACAAATTAGTCAATCGAAATCGTTGTACTTTGTACTATAGAATAAAGGCATAAACAACCAAGTTGTACTACCCCCATCTTTAATCTTTAATCTTTAATCCCTAATCTTTTACCTCTTTCGTTCTCTATGTCAATACGTCCGTACGTTTTAAAACCGTAACAAATTAGTCAATCGAAATCATTGTACCTCGTACTCGTACCTTGAACTGTAGAACAAAGGCATACACAAGCATACTAGACTAAACTCTTCTTTAATCTTTGATCTCTAATCTTTAATCCTTTCTATCTCAAAACCGTAAATAGTCAATTTTTCAACCGTCAATTGAAATCCTTGTACAGTAAAATAAAGATGCAAACAGCCCACTAAAACATAGTTTCTCTCTCAGTGCTAACAGCTAAAGATCAAAAGTTTTAGTTATCACAATTACGTAATCAAAAAGTCAAAAAACCTAGCTTATAAGAGGTGTTTTACTAAACAGATATTAAAAATGAACCTGTTTTTTTATTGAGAACCTTTTTATAATACATTTATTAAAACTCTTTTTAGAGGCAATAGGTGTACTTTTTATTAAAGAAACTGTCATTTGTCATGTTTTAATATGGTTAAAAAACAGTGAGTAACATACTAAAAAGCATGTATGTTTATTACTCAAAATCAAAATAAACCCCTTATGTTTGTACGTATAATTACTTAGTCAAAAAGCTAAGTAGTATTGTTTACCAAACTAAGTATAAAAAGATGAAATTAAAATTCTTAAAGTTAATGAGTCTTGCATCAGTGCTTACATTTTATTCATGTGGCGATGGTTCAAGTACTAAAGTAGAAGAGACAGCAGCAGCTGAGCCAGTTGTAGAATCTAAAACAAAGAAGTTGGCATTAGAAAAAACTGAATTGACATTTGGTTTTATCAAATTGACAGATATGGCTCCTTTGGCAATCGCTAAAGATTTAGGGTATTTCAAAGACGAAGGTTTAGATGTGAAAGTTGAATTCCAAGCTAACTGGAAGTTGATCTTAGAAGGTGTTATAGAAGGAAGACTTGATGGTTCACACATGTTATCTGGTCAGCCTATCGCTGCAAATGCAGGTGTAGGTCCACAAGCTGAGTTACAAACTCCTTTTTCAATGGATTTGAATGGTAACGGTATTACAGTATCAAATGATGTTTGGAAAGAAATGAAGCCAAATGTTCCTATGGACGAAAGTGGTAAGCCAGTTCACCCTATCAAAGCTGACGCACTTAAGCCAGTAGTAGAGAGATACAAAAAAGAAGGAAAACCATTCAATATGGGTATGGTATTCCCAGTATCTACACATAACTATGAGATTCGTTATTGGTTAGCAGCTGCTGGTATTCACCCAGGTATGTACACAGGTGAAAACAACGCAGGTCAAGAAAAAGCTGATGTATTATTATCTGTTACTCCTCCACCACAAATGCCAGCTACACTAGAAGCAGGTACTATCTATGGATATTGTGTAGGTGAGCCTTGGAATCAGAAAGCAGTATTTGCGGGTATAGGTGTACCTGTAGTTACAAACTACGAAATATGGAAAAACAATCCAGAGAAAGTATTTGTAATGAGAAAAGACTTTATGGAGAAAAATCCAAATACTACGCTTGCAGTTGTTAAAGCATTGATAAAAGCAGGTAAGTGGTTAGATAATCCTGATAACAGAGAAGAAGCAGTTGCTATTCTTTCAAAGAAAGTTTACGTAGGTGCTGATGAGGTTGTATTGGCAAATTCTATGACAGGTACTTTCGAATTTGAAAAAGGTGATAAAAGAAGTCTTCCTGATTTTAACGTATTCTTTAAGTATAACGCTACTTACCCATTCTATTCAGATGCAATCTGGTTCTTAACTCAAATGAGAAGATGGGGACAAATTTCAGAAGCTAAGCCGGCCGAATGGTATGCAGAAACTGCTAAGAAAGTATATAGACCAGATATTTGGAAAGATGCAGCATCTTTGTTAGTTGAGGAAGGATTCTTATCTGCTTCTGATATACCTGATACTGATGGTTACAAAGCACCAACTTCTGACTTTATTGACGGTAACACTTTTGATGCTAAAGATCCTATTGGATACATCAACAGCTTTACTATCGGAAATAAAGACTAAAATATTAACTTTTGAGTTGATTTTTTCATGACTGATAATTGAGAAGGTAACGCATGTTACCTTCCAATTTCTTTATTACACATAAATTACTAACACAAGTTTGCCATTAATGGCATCAAATTTTCCTCAATGAAATACTTAAAAAACATTGGCTTTGTAGCTATTTCGGTAGTATTGTTTTTCTTTATTTGGCATCAAGGTGCATCATACCTTTTTGATATAAACGTAGAAAGAAAATTAGAGCAAGTGATGGAATCTGCTCAAAAAGATTACGAAGATCAATTAAAAAAGGTAGAAAAAGATAAAAAAGAACTTATCGATACTTACAATAGTACGATTAAAAAAATTAAAGAAGAGAAAAGAGCTTCTCAAGATGCGAATCTTTTATCCATATTGGAAGATTCTATAAAAACCCTCTCTACATTACACCAAACGAGCTTAGATGGGCTTGATAAAAAGGTCAAAATTGCTGAAAAAGCTCTAGAAAATAAAAAGGAATATATTCTAGAATTAGATAGTTTGACAACTAATGCCAAATATCGATTGAATGGACCATTCGTAGTGTCATCTGACATTAAGACATCTTCTGACTACAGTAAAAAGAAAAAAGAAATGTATGCTGATAGTACATACGCATGTGTATATCAAAAAGCGGATGGCTCATATGTTATAAAAGATTTAATACCAAACGAAGAAAAAACAGAAATACAATTTACCACGCTTCCTTTTCCTTTACAGGTGAAAAATGCTTCTATTAGGTTATTCTATAAATCTAAACAAATTAGATATCTAACAAAACAATCAGAAGAATCAAATGGAGAGATACAGCCTCCAAGTGAAGTTTCTTTCATAAAGAAAATATACTTAAGTCTAAAAACAGTTATGTCTGGTGTATTGCTTGCCATTTTTATAGCAATCCCTTTAGGTATTCTTATTGGTCTTAATAAAAATTTAAGAACCGCATTAAACTGGATCATACAAATATTCAAGCCAGTATCACCAGTAGTATGGGTAGTATTGGTTGGTATGGTTGTAAAATCAGTTGTGGTAGATCCAGACAAAGACAAAGCGTATATTTCTGCTTACATTGCTGTAGGGCTTTGTGCTATGTGGGCTACGCTTGTAAATACTGCCTTAGGTGTGTCTTCTGTTGACGAAAGCTTTACCAATGTAGCCAAAGTACTTAGAATAAGTGGATTCAAAAAAATAATTAAGGTTGTTCTACCTTCTGCTTTTCCATTAATATTTACAGGTTTAAGGATTACAGTATCAGTATCATGGATGGTAGTCATTGCTATTGAGTTGCTAGTACAAAGCCAAGGTTTAGGTCTGTTTGTTTGGGACGAGTATAATAGTGGGGCATATGACTCAAACTCTAATATCATTGTAGGTATGTTTGTCATTGGATTCATAGGGTTCTTATTAGATAAAATTATGGCATTTGTACAAGGTGCAATAAGTTATGAGGATACTCCAGAGAAATTATTCTTGAAAAAGTATATCGCCCCTATCTTTAGAATAGCTCGTAAGTAAACCATTCTGTAACTAGCATTATAGCTTGTTTTTGAAGAAAAAATCAAAAATTAAAATTATTATACGATAAGTTATTATGGCATTTTTAGAATTAAATAATGTAAGTAAGAGTTATGGCACTGGTTCGGATAAAGTTGAAGTTCTCAAAGACATTAATTTAAAAGTAGAAGAAGGAGAGTTTATTTGTATTATCGGTTTCTCTGGAACAGGGAAAACAACCTTAGTTAACTTGATAGAAGGGTTGATTTTTCCAGATCAAGGTGAAGTACGTGTAGATGGTGCTAAAGTAACAGGACCAGGACCTGATAGAGGTATTGTCTTCCAAAATTACTCTTTGTTGCCTTGGCTTTCAGTGAGAAACAATGTAGGACTTGCAGTAAAAGAGGTCTTCAAAAAATGGACAAAGAAAAAAATCAAGAGTCATACAGAGGAATTTGTGGGTAAGGTGAAGCTTTCACCTGCCATAGACAAAAGACCGGCAGAACTATCTGGTGGTATGAGACAACGCGTATCTGTAGCAAGAGCTTTATCGACTGCGCCTAAGGTTATGTTGTTGGATGAACCATTATCAGCATTAGACGCGCTTACGAGAAGTGATCTACAAGATGAGATCACAAGAATATGGCTAGAGGATAAAAAGACAGTCGTAATGATTACCAACAGTGTGGACGAAGGATTGATATTGGCTGATAGAATTATCCCACTTACTACTGGGCCTGGAGCTACTTTAGGACCAGAGTTTAAGGTAAACATCGAGCGACCTAGGGATAAAAAGGAGCTAAACAATAACGAAGAATATAAGCGACTTAGAAACGAGATCACCAAATATATGATCGAGGCGAATGATGAGATGAAAAAGAAGTCTAGTGCTAATGAGTTCATCTTACCTAATTTGAAGCCTAAGCCTATAAAGCCTATGAGGTTTGCTTAATTAGGGTTCTATATTCTTTCAATTAAATAAAATTAAGGACAAGAGTTTTTGCTCTAGTTTTCAAATCATTAAACATAACATATGAGCGCAGCAGCAGATAAGCCTGTCATGTTAGACATTGTAGACCTATCTAAGGTATATCCTACCCCCAAGGGACCTTATGTGGTGTTAGAAGGCTTGAACTTAAAGATTGGCGAAGGCGAATTCATTTGCATCATAGGACACTCAGGATGTGGGAAATCCACTTTGTTGAGTATGATTGCAGGCTTGAACGAAATATCCAAAGGTGCTATCATACTTAACAATAAGCAGATTTTAGGGCCTGGACCTGATAGAGGAGTTGTTTTTCAAGCACCAAGTTTGTTTCCTTGGATGACAACGCTAGAGAATGTGATGCTAGGAGTGAAGCAAGTGTTTCCTCATGCCACTAAGAAAGAAAAAATAGACATCGCAAAGTATTACCTTGCCAAAGTAGGGCTAGAAGACGCTTTTGATAAAAAGGCCTCTGACCTTTCGCAAGGGATGCAGCAAAGAGTAGGGATTGCTCGTGCCTTTGCGTTGAAACCAAAAATCTTATTATTGGATGAGCCATTCGGTATGTTAGATTCTTTAACAAAGAACGACCTACAGCAAGTATTGGTAGATGTATGGCAGCAAGAAGGTATCACCGCCATTATGGTAACACATGATGTGGACGAAGCCATCTTCTTGGCAGACAGAGTAGTGATGATGACCTCTGGGCCTTACGCTAAGATAGGGAAAGAGCAGTACATCAATTTTCCAAGACCAAGAAATAAGGTAGAAGTAATGGAAGACCCTAACTACTACAAAGAAAGAGAAGGATTGATAGACTTCTTAAACTTAGAATAATACTTAGACGATAAGATGCTGAGACCATAAGAAAAAAGACTTACAGTCTTATAGTCTTATTATCTTAATTTAAATTAAAATATTTTTAGCACCGAGTAAACAATCCGAGGCATCATGCGTGATGTATTGGCAGGTACAACGACTAAAAACTCTAAACTAAATATATAACGTAAATTAAATAAACATGAA
>WTJX01000366.1:2340-9589 GCA_011524675.1 Cytophagales bacterium | reverse complement strand
TAACTAGCCAGACTGCGGGGGGAGTACATGGCTTCTATCCCTAACGCATAAAGAAAGGACGTTATCTCCAACTTCTTAAAATAAAATTATTCATATTTTAATAAAATAAGTGCTAATGGCTAAAAGCTTTAGACACTAAAAGTATTCAATGAAGAATCGCGAAAAGCGAAAACACAACGCATGATTTACAGAATGAATATCTCTAAATGGAAGAATAGATTTTTTTGTTGAAGGATTTAAGCATAATGTTTTGTATGTTTACAAGTTAAGAGTGCTGTAGGTTCTTATATGATCTAATATTCAATGCTATTTGAAAGAAAAAAATATTCAGACAAACTTTTACTTAGTCTTTATAGAGATTTAGTCAAAACCCGCTTGGTGGAGGAAAAAATGCTTATTGAGCTTAGAAAAGGAAGTATAAGTAAGTGGTTTTCTAGCGTAGGACAAGAAGCGATATCGGTAGGTGCTACCGAAGCGATGAAACGTACTGAATATGTATTGACAGTACACAGAAACCTTGGTGTTTTCATCAATAGAAAAGTACCGCTCGATAGATTATTCGGACAGTTCATGGGGAAAGCTAACGGCTTTACTAAGGGAAGAGACCGTTCATTTCACTTTGGCACTTTACAACATAAAATCATTGGAATGATCTCTCATTTGGGAGCTCAATTACCCGTAGCCGATGGTATAGCCTTATCTCACAAATTAAACAAAGAAAAAAAAGTAGCTTTAGTATTTACCGGTGAAGGTGGTGCTAGTGAAGGAGACTTTCATGAAGCTGTAAATGTTGCCGCTGTATGGAAATTGCCTGTGATATTTATCATAGAAAATAATGGCTATGGTCTTTCTACTCCAACCAAGGAGCAGTATGGTATGAATAGCTTTGAAGAAAAAGGACCTGCCTATGGCATAGAATCAATAAAAATAAACGGTAATAATGTACTAGAAGTGTATCAAAGCGTTTATGATGCTGCAAGAAAAATGCGAAGAACTCCAAGACCGGTAATCATAGAAGCCGTTACTTTTAGGATGAGAGGTCATGAAGAAGCGTCAGGTACAGACTATGTACCCGAAGAACTTTTTAAGAAATGGGAAAAAAAAGATCCCATAGAAAACTATGAGAAATTTTTAATACAAGAAAAACTACTTTCAAAAACTTCCGTAAAAGAAATCTATCATGATATAGAAAAGGATATTCAAAAGCAGTTAGATAAAGCAACAGCTTTCCCAGCAGTAGCATCTACTCCTACGGATGAGCTAAAAGATGTTTATGCTCCCGCAACTAATACCCCCATAATAGCCTCAAATGAAACTGAAACAATGCGTTTTATTGATGCTATAAAAAACGGAATGCAACTTTCCATGAGAAAACATGACAACTTAATCATGATGGGGCAAGATATAGCCGAATATGGTGGAGTATTCAAAGCTACCGAAGGCTTATATGAAGAGTTTGGAGGCGAAAGAGTCAGAAACACTCCTATATGTGAGTCTGCCATCATTGGAGCTAGTTTTGGTTTTTCTTTGATGGGAGGTAAATCTATCGTGGAGATGCAATTTGCAGACTTTATAAGTTGTGGATTTAATCAAGTAGTAAACAACTTAGCCAAATCACATTATCGTTGGCAAGCCAACGCAGATGTAGTTATTAGAATGCCTGCTGGAGGCGGCAATAGTGCAGGGCCATTTCACTCTCAGTCAAATGAAGCTTGGTTTTTTAAAACCCCTGGATTAAAGATTGTTTACCCTTCAACACCTAGTGATGCCAAAGGTTTATTTCTAGCTGCCATTGAAGACCCAAATCCTGTTTTATTTTTTGAACATAAGTATTTGTACAGAACTACAAAAGAGGAGGTAGCTACTAATTATTATACCTATGAAATAGGAAAAGCGAAAAAGGTATGTGAAGGTAATGATATGAGCATTATTACTTATGGTTGGTGTGTACATTGGGCAAAAGAAATAGCCAGTGAATTCACTGATATATCTATAGAAATAATAGACCTATGTTCTATCATGCCGTGGGACAAAGATACTGTAGTTCAATCTGTCAAAAAAACAGGCAAAGTAATCATCGTGAATGAAGACACTCTTACTGGAAGCGTAAGTGGAGAAATAGCTTCTTATATTGCAGAGCATTGCTTTGAATACTTGGATGCTCCTATCAAAAGAATAGGAAGCATTGACACCCCTATTCCATTTTCTTCTGTCTTAGAAGACAATTTTTTAGGAAAAAAAAGGTTATATCATTGTATCCAAGAATTAGAGCGTTATTAAAAAGCTAATATTACATAGTATCCTATTGCTAGGTTTGGTAATGTGCCTAGAGAGTTGCTCGGCAAAACTATACCCTTGCCCTGATATCAGCAAAGTAAATGTAGCTGACTTGTCTGGCGTATTACAACAAGGTGATAGCACTCAAACAACGAGTACTGCACCAAAAGAAACCGCCCCCATAGAAAATGACTTTCCTTTTGAGACTGGAAATACAGGAATAGACAAGGGAAGCGTTCATAAAGTAAAGAATGACGCTCCAAAAGAGAAAGATGAAGAAAGAGACAAAACAAAAAAAATAGAAGTAAAAGACCGCAATGGCCTTATAAAGAAAAAAGAACCTAAAAGAATCCACAAGGTTGGAAAAAAGAACTTTATCCAAAGAATGATCTATGCAGGTAAACAACAAAGAAAACGTTAGAATTAGACATTATTTATTATTCCTTGTCCTTATGTTCATCATAAAGACAGGTGCATTCTCTCAACAAGATGTAGATGAGCAGAACCCAACCCCTACACAGCAAAAGATGTGGGACTTACAAAAAAAACAGGGAGAAAAGAAGGCAAAAGAAAAAATAGAAGATTGGAAGAAAGATAAAAAAAGACTTTCTTCAAAAAAACTTATGAAATCCGACACAAAAAAGAAGGATAAAAAAATTCGTAAGAAAGATAAAAAAAGTAGTGCCGATAAAGGAAATCTCACTAACCATAAAGAAGCAATAGTCAAAGAACAAGATAAAAAACAATTTAAGCACGACCATAATGTCAACTCAGATGCCCCCTCTCTAAGCAATACCAATAAAACAAAAATGATTAACGATCAAAAGGTAGGGAAATATACAGGTGCGGATAGAAGTACAGGAATAAAACAAGCCGAAACTATCAAAAGACATATAGACAAACAGCAAGGCAAATACACTGGTACAGATAGAAGCACGGGGATAAAGCAGGGTGAGACTATCATGAGGCACAAAGATAAGGAAGTAGGAGATTATACAGGCGCAGATAGAAGCACAGGAATAAAACAAGGTGAAACCATCATGAGGCACAAAGATAAAGAAGTGGGAGATTATACAGGTGCAGATAGAAGCACAGGAATAAAACAAGGTGAAACCATCATGAGGCACAAAGATAAAGAAGTGGGAGAATATACAGGTGCAGATAAAAGCTCTGGCATTAAAGAAGCAGGGGCTATTATGAGAGAAAAAGAGCAAGAAAAAGCAGGCTACTCAGGTACTATTGACAGATCAAGTATTGATAAAAACAATAAAATGATACACATTAAAGACAGAGAATATTCTCAGTTTGAAGGATTTCAGTCCAAAACGGTGATAAACAAAAATAATATAACCATGAGAATGAAAGATCAAGAAATAGCAAATTATGAAGGCAATATCAGCGTTCAGCGTACAAAAGATGAACTAAATACTAGCAAAGTGTACAAAGTAGTATCAGATGGGACTTATAAAAGCTACAATAAACAACAACGCATACGTAAAAGTATTTTAAAAAAACATGCTAGAAAAGAAGAGAAAGAAAGTAAGGCAATCGCAAAAAAAGGTAGTGCGCCTAAATATGATTCAAGAGAAAGTGATATTTGGAATCGTTAATTATTCTAACTTATAGACTAGACATAATATTCTAGTTTATTTTAAACCATACCTTTTCAATGACAAAACACTTTCTTTTCTCTTAACTATAAACAAAAGACACTAAAGTAGCCTAATACCTCTGTCTTCAATACTTATTTTTTGAGCCTTATACAAAGCCCCTACTGCCTTTTTAAATGCTTTTTTACTCATACCAAAGGCATCATAAATCTCTTCGGGTGAGCTTTTGTCTGTAAAAAGCATATAACCATCTTGATCTAATAAAGCCCTATATATTGTATCTACATTAATGTCATTAAATTGCTCATAACCTATTGGCTGTAAAGAGATATCTAATTTATTATCTTCTCTTATCTCTTTGACATAGCCTTTTAATGACTGTCCTATCTGTAAACTTCTAAAAACTTGATTTTCATACACTAGCCCTTTGTGTTGACCATTAACGATCACAGAATAACCCAAATCTGTTTTTTGCATCACCATCAAGTCAACTTCCTGCTTTTCTTCTACTGTTAACTCATGATTTTGCAAATAATGCTCTATCTTATTACTAGCAAACAAACGGTCTGTACGCTCATCTAGGTCTAAATAAACAATGTACCATCTCCCCTCCTGCATTTTTTGTCTTTGTTCTTTGAACGGTACCATCAAATCTTTTTCTAGTCCCCAATCCAAAAAAGCACCTACATTGGATACAGAAACCACTTTAAGAAAGGCAAATTCATTCAAAAATATTTTAGGTGTGAGGTTAGTAGCTATCTTTCTATCTTCGTAATCACGATACACAAATACGTCTAGCTTATCCCCTATCTCAAATTGTTTGGGACAATACTTATTAGGCAATAACACATCTTCTTCTTGCGCTTCGTCTCCGAGAAATAGCCCTACACTCGTTTCTCTCAAAATTTCCAATTCGTTATAAGTCCCGACCGCTATCATATACTATATATTTTACTCAAAGATAATGAAAAATGTAACTCAATATGTAGGGGAAGAAACCTATTGAAGCAGTAAAGTCAAAAAGTAATTCATGCATCGTGTCTATAAGATAAACCACTCATTGTATTGTAGAATACTTTCCAAAACCATCTTTTGCGCTTATTCAGCGTTATACAAAATTTTAGTTAGGCAAAGCCTTCTTATAAAGAATTCATTTAACAAAGCCTTCTTAACCAAAACTCATCAGAATTAAGGCATACTCTACCGAATACTTAGCTAAAAAGTAAAAAAAAACATTTTTTTTTGCATTAAATTAAAATTAGCACAGTATTTGACTAATGGTGTTACAACATCAAACAAAACAATATGAACAATCTTACTCAATCTTACACTGGTATCATCACTCCTTTATTAGTAGGCAATAAACCCAATACTGTAGATGCTAATAAAACAAAAAATAATACCGATACAGGTAGTCAAGGTAAAATTAACATTCTCTATGTAGATGATGACGAAATTTCTCTTTTGATTTTTAAGACTATCTTCAAGGATAAATACAATATCTTTACTTGTCTTACTACTAGTAAAGCTAGAGAAATACTGGATAAGGAAAATATTGACATTATTGCAAGCGATCATTATATGCCACACGAAACAGGCAGAGAGTTTTTCAAGTCTATTTCTGCACGTTATAAAGATACCATCAAAATATTATTAACTAGTCATGCCTCTACCTTAGGGTATATCAGCAAAGCACTAGCTTCTGGTGAAATATGGGCACATGTAGTAAAACCAGTAGAAGGTGAAGAACTAATAAAAACATTCCAAAAAGCAGAAAATTTAATCTTATCACAGCGAAAACATACATCATTAAAATAGATAAAAAACCTCATCATTACTTAGAAGGTATAAGACAAAAGAAATTTAATTCTTTTGTCTTATACCTCACTCCTACCACAACAAAACATCAAAAAACTTAAAGCCAAAAGTTCATTACCATCAAATCTACTTTATCCAACTCATAAGTAAGAGGAGAAAAAACAAAGCAGAAAAAGAGCTATAATCCCACCTTCGATTCCAGAAAAGAAAAAAAAGACTTATCATTTCTACTTACTAATTGTTTAACTTAAATTTGTTGAAGCAACAAATAGTTTTGTAGTATGCTAGGATTAAAATTACCTACCGACCCTCGTTGGGTTAATATTGTAGAAAAAAGCATTGAAGATATTTTGACAGATCACGCATATTGTGAGCAGAAAGCAGCATCGTCATGTATCTCTCTTATCGTTGGCTTTTCAGATAAAGAAGAGCTAGTGACTACGCTTTGCCCTATCGTATCGGAAGAATGGGGGCATTTCAGAATGGTGTTAGCAGAACTAGAAAAAAGAGGCTATAAACTAGGCAAACAACGAAAAGACGAGTATGTAGGTGCTTTATTGACTTTTATCAAAAAAGGAGGAGATAGAAATGACCAACTAGTAGAAAAACTTTTGATGAATGCCCTTATTGAAGCTAGAAGCTGTGAGCGTTTTCGCTTACTGTCATTACATATAGAAGACGAAGGTCTAAAAAAGTTTTATCATGATTTGATGGCCTCTGAAGCTGGACACTACCGTACCTTTATTGATCTTGCCAAAAAATACGGAAGAAGCGAAGCTATTGTGATGGAACGATGGCAAGAATGGTTAAACTTTGAAGAAAAACTATTACAATCTTGGGAGCTAAGAGGTGATAGAATGCACTAAGCCTAGACATTCCACTAATTATGTCTTTATTCACATGAACTTTTAGCCAACACAAAATTCTGAGTAAACTGTAAAAAAGCTACAACACTACACGTAGTTTATCAAACAAATACAAACTACCTAACTGATATAAAAATGAAGCTTTTAAAACTCATAGAAAAACATTTTGCGCCCATACTCTTTTCCTTTGGATTGTTAGGCTTTCTTTTTCCAAAGCTTTTTTCTCCCATCACAGACTATGCCTATGTGTTTTTAATGCTCAATTTATTTTTAGGCTTTTTGCGTGTTGATCTAAGCCAGATTGCAAGTCTTAAGCAATCATTCTTAAGTATCGTAATCAAATCTGTTATCTCCGTCATCCTTATTCCCTTAGCCGTATATGTACTTACATTAGGTTTGACCAAAGAAATGAGAATAGGACTATTTCTATTAGCATCAGCATGTGGCGGTACTTCTGTACCACTTTTTTCTGGGCTATTGGGTTTTAATGTATTGAAAGGAGGAATATTTGTGGTCATTACTTCTACCATCATTGTATTCTCAGTTCCCTACCTCCTATCTGTTTTATATGCTTCAACTGCTTCTTTTGACAAGGTTGAAATGGGTCTGTTCCTGCTCAAAGTAGTTATCCTACCTTCTTCACTAGGCATCATAGTCAAAAAGTTTGTACGTGAAACT
>WTJX01000366.1:0-2330 GCA_011524675.1 Cytophagales bacterium | reverse complement strand
CGTGAAACTACAGTAAACAAAGTAAGTAGCATTGCACCATGGATGGGAACAATAAACTTAGCCTTATTATTGGGAGCTGTAATTGCCGGTAAGAGAGATACCGTTGCAGATTATTTCTTTTCTAGTTTGACATTATATGGTCTAATAGGCATGTTTTTAGTTTTTCTCCTACGATTCTTTGTAGGTTATTTAATGGAAAAAAATTACAAAGAACGTTGGGGAAACGGACTTATGTTTGTGATTACTAATAATGGACTTATGATATTGCTCGCTCTACAATTTTTTTCTGCCAAAGAGGTATGGGTATGTATGCTGTCTTATATTCCTTGGACATTAACATACCCTATCATACGTAGGTTATACAAGAAATCGTAAGCATTTGCATAACTACTGTTTTGTACTTAGACAAGGCTTTCAAAATTTTAAAACCGCAGTTTATTTATTGTAAATGAGGATTTTAAACTTTTGTATAACACTAAATAAGTGCAAAAGATGGTTTTGCAAAGCCTTCTAATAACCCGAAAACCTCATATCCTTTTTGAACTGTTCATGAAGGTCTTTTCTAAAATTATCTATCAAATTTCTTTCCTGCTCTACTATACCATTAAATGCTTTAGCTATTTCTTCTAAAGCGTTAAATAAGAAAGGAAGATCCTCAAAAGGACCAAAAGTCGTCAGTGTATCCAACGCCTTCTCTAAAGCTACTTTCAAAGGGGTATTTTCCTCTTTTTTATGAAAGAAAGACCACTTTATTTTGTCCCCAAACTTATGCTTCTCTATAATCTCATTGAATCGCTTTATCTCTTCTTGTTGGATGGCACCGTCCGCTAGTGCTACCGCATACATGACTTCTCCAAAGGCGTGATAAACATCTTCTTTACAGACCATTATTATTATTTTATCCCTGTACAAACATGCTTTAAACGGAAAAAGTCGGTACAATATTGCACCGACTTTTAATAAATTCAGATATTTTAATAAAAAACTATGCTAGTTCTAACTCTTCTTTAGTTTCACCTACGGCGATAGATTTCATAGAAGTCATAGCGTCTCTCAAAAACTCACCTACTTCCTCTACCAAGTGAGTTCTGATAGCGTTGTTTACTTCAAGTAACTCTAAGTTATCTACTTGGTTTGTTTCTGCACTGTAAGACTTACCAATGATGTCTGTAGATACTGTAGTCATGAAGTCTTTCAACAATGGCTTACAAGCATGGTCAAATAAGTAACAGCCATACTCAGCAGTATCAGAAATAACTCTATTCATTTCAAATAACTTCTTACGAGCGATAGTATTTGCAATCAATGGCGTTTCGTGTAATGACTCGTAATATGCAGATTCTTCTTTGATACCAGACTCAACCATAGTTTCAAAAGCTAACTCTACACCGGCTTTTACCATGGCTACCATCAAGATACCCTTGTCAAAGAACTCTTGCTCTGCGATCTCTTCGCTAGTATTATTTGCTTTTTCAAATGCAGTTTCTCCTGTTGCTGCTCTCCATGTCAATAAGTTCTTATCATCATTAGCCCAGTCTTCCATCATTGTCTTAGAGAAATGACCACTCATGATGTCGTCTTGATGCTTTTGGAACAATGGTCTCATGATCGCTTTCAACTCCTCTGCTACTTTAAAAGCTTTCACTTTTGCAGGATTATTCAGACGATCCATCATCAATGTAATACCGCCATGCTTTAAGGCTTCTGTGATTACTTCCCAACCATATTGTATGAATTTAGAAGCATAACCTTCGTCTATACCGTCTGCAACCATTTTGTCAAAGCAAAGGATAGAACCTGTTTGTAACAAACCACAAAGAATAGTTTGCTCACCCATAAGGTCAGACTTTACCTCAGCAACAAAAGAAGACCAAAGTACACCTGCTCTGTCTCCACCAGTAGCTACACAATAAGCTTTGGCATAAGCTTCACCTTTTCCTTCAGGATCGTTTTCTGGGTGTACTGCGATCAAGGTAGGTACTCCAAAACCTCTTTTATACTCTTCTCTTACTTCTGAACCTGGAGACTTTGGTGCTACCATGATAACAGTGATGTCTTCACGTATTTTAGTACCCTCTTCTACGATATTAAATCCGTGAGAGTAAGAAAGTGTTGCACCTTGTTTCATAAATGGTACTACTGCATTAACTACAGGTGTATGTTGCTTGTCTGGTGTAAGATTGATTACCAAATCCGCAGAAGGAATCAACTCCTCATAAGTACCTACAGTAAACCCATTCTCAGAAGCATTGATAAAAGACTGTCTTTTAGCCTCAATAGCTTCTTTTCTTAGCGCATACGAGATATCTAGGCCAGAGTCTCTCATGTTC
>WTJX01000489.1 GCA_011524675.1 Cytophagales bacterium | reverse complement strand
GTACATAGCACGAACTTCCTATTATCAATAGGAGTAGCATTGTTTTAGTTATTGTATTCATATCTTACTACGTTTTAAGTTTTACGTTCTAGGTTTTACGTTTTGTTAGTATCTGGCATCTAGTAACTAGTACAGCGAGTCCATAGTCAATGGTCGATAGTCTATAAGCTTTTAGGTTTTAGCCGTTAGCTATTAGCTTTTATTAGTACCTAGTCCTTAGTCTTGAGTACAAAGTTTATTAACCATTAATCACTAATCTCTAATCACTAAAAAAACTAACCACTAATAATCCGTCTCATATTTCTTCACACTCTTCACTCTCAGCTCTTGCGCTTCCGAGCTAGCTTTTGTGCCATTGGCAAATACTTTCAGTTGGTAATAATAAGTCTCCCCTCTCTTTACCTGCCTGTCTATATAGGATGATTTTTGTGTCAAGCCCGAAACAGCCCTCAAGTCTCCTTTTTTCTCCCCTTTATACACCACTATACCGTCTGTTTTTACATCCTCTCCATATTCCCACGATATGACCGCATACTTTTTGTTTTTGATGTAGCTTACTTTTATTTTATTAGGCAGCATCGCCTGTTTTATTTTTTCTTTGTCTATGGGCGCAATGGCAAGACGCACTTCACTTTTGCCCGAACGGTTGCCCGATAAATCTTCACAGCTTAGATAGTATTGATAGCGTTTTCCACCTATAAGATCATTATCCAAAAAGCTGGTATCACTTGCAGATAATACAAAAGAAAGAGTATCCCCTTCGGGAGTGATCTTGTATAGGGAATTGGCTTTTAGGTCATCGTCAATAGTTGGCATCCACACAATTTGAATGGCTTCGCCTACGGTACTTACTTTTTTGATGAAAGGCGTGCTCGGTGCTATCTTATCGGGCACGCTATACGATGCAGACGCAGAAATCATACTGATGTTATGATTAGTGTCCATTGCAGCCACAGCGTAGTATAATGTACCTACCAACTTTTCTTCAAGGCTATCTACAAAAACCGTAGTATCGCAGCCCAATGGCGTTACTACCGTATAGTCTTCTTTGCTTGCAGGTGCTTGCTTTCCCAAATAACGATAGAGGTAATAGTTTTTTAAGTCTCCTTCTTGGTTAGCCTTCCATCTTACCGTAAAAAAAGCTGAATCTTGCGTAACGCTTATGTCTGTAGGAACGGCAGGCGGAAAGAAATCATCTATTTTTACTTGTACAGGCTGCGAGAGACTCACATTCCCAGACTGGTCTTCAGTCGCCACATACACAAGGTAGTTTCCATTTTCTTCAAACTGAACGCTTTGCTCCAAAGTAGTCGCACTCATATAGTCCGTTAAGGCTTTAGCTTCGCCATTTAAGCTGTCTTTATATACCACTCTAAAACCTTTAAAATCCTCTGGAGTCTGTGCTGTATATGTCCATCTAAGCGTTGCTTTTTTGGTGCGGTCGTCCACTTCTACTTGCACATCCTCTGCTGCGCTAGGTGGATTAAAGTCCTTGGGGCTTAGGGTGATGACAGGGCTATACTTTCCTTTTTGACCAAAAAAATCCACCCTTGCCAAACGAAAACGATAGGTAGCCAAGGCATTGGTATCGTCCAAAATCAATTTAGGCGTAGGCAAGCTTAGATTTCCCTCAGCATCCTCCACCGTACTAATGTAAAGAGGCACATCAAAAATAGGCTCAAAATCTCCGCCCTCTTCTGCTCGCTCTATCACAGTAGCCACACTTGTTTCTTCGTCCATCGCCCAATCCAAATGAATGGCTAGCGGAGTACGAGAAATGTTGATGCTATCAGGTGCTGCTAGTGGCTGATACGCCTTTCTTTCGATAGCCTCAGAAACACCAATTTCTTCTGTTGCCCCAGTAGCAGTAATACCTTCTACCTTATATTGGTAGCGCACACCCTTTTGCGCGCTTTGGTCTGTCCATGTGATGCCCAACAGTTCGCCTAGCTCTTGGCTACGCAGCATATTGAGGTAAGTCATCACAGCAAAAAACTCATGCTTTTTATCTGCAAAGTAGTGCATATCTTTTTCGTAGGCGATGGCATAGCTTTGCAATATTTCTTTGGGTAAGCTCCTGTATTTGTCTGGAAAAGGAAAAGGTATTTTGTCGATTGTCCGATCGTTTAGCTTTTCCCAATTCCCTTGCCCTTCGATGCTTCTATAGATGTTGTAGCCATTGTCATACTTTATTTTCTTAGACACCCATTTGATGACAATATAGTCTGAGCTTTTACTGGTATAGTCATTCGTTACCATCACTCTGTTGGTCAACTGAGCATGAGCATAGACACCAGCAAGTAATAATGATATGGTAAGGTTTCTTTTCAATTTGTTTTTCTTTACGTTTTAAGTTTTAAGTTCTAGTTTTTTTTAATAGCTGTGAGCAATGAGCTTTTTTAGTATTGAGTATTGAGTCTTTAGTACAAAGTTTATTAATCACTAATCATTAACCACTAATCACTAAAAAACTCATCATCCATAACCCATAACTCAAAACCTACCACTAATCACTAACCACTATGTCTCGCTTCATTCATTTTCTTAATTTTTTCATTTTTTTCATTTCTCTCTATAAAGGCAGATGTAAACAATCACCCCATTATTCATTCTTAATTATTCATTAAGCTATGCCACTTTCGTGGAATAAAATCTAGTCGTTCTCTTCTTATTGTTTTCAGAAGATGAATAAGCGCGGATTACCATCCTAGATTGCTTCACTGCGTTACCAATGACGTGTTTTGTAACTCTCTGATTTCCAGTGTATTTCATTGAGTACAA